>CAUUFM010000049.1:0-7262 GCA_963544505.1 uncultured Lachnospiraceae bacterium
AAAGCAATTTTTTCAGGAGGAATGTCAGTATGCAGGAGGTATTTAGCGGAGTATATTTACAGGAATTTCCGTTAACGGGAAATCCTTTGAAAACTATCAATATTTTTGTCATAAAATCGGGCGATGAAGCTATGATAGTGGATACAGGATTTAATAATGAAGAATTAAAAGGCTGTATGCTTAATTTAATTAAAGAGCTTGCTCTTGATTTATCAAAAACAAGTCTGTTTTTAACTCATCTGCATTCCGACCATTTGGGACTTGCAAGTTTTTTAGAAGAGAGAGGTATTTCTCAAATTTATTTATCAAAGGTTGATGGGGCACTTAATGACTCAAGCGTTGAAAGCGATGGGGAGTTTTGGCAAAAATTAAAGGCTGATGCTCATAAAGAGGGGCTTGATGAGGATAATTTAATGATTGAAGAGCACCCCGGTTTTAAAAATAGACCTGATAAATATTTTACTTACACACCTTGCAATATAGGAGATATTATAAGAGTAGGTGACTTTAATTTTGAACTGATTGATGAGGCGGGTCATACTCCCGGTATGCTTGGTCTTTACGAAAAAGATAAAAAAATTTTATTTTGTGGCGATCACATATTAGGTAAAATTACACCGAATATAACATATTGGGGAGATCAGCTTGAAGATTCTTTAGGTACTTATTTGAAAAATATTGAAAAATTGAAATTGATGGATATTAAGTTTCTTTTCAGTTCACACAGATTTTTGGTTAAAGATATAACGGTCAGGATTGATGAGCTGAAAGAGCATCACAGACACAGACTTAATGAAGTTATGAATATATTAAAGGAAAATGATGGAATTACCGTTAGAAACCTGACCGCCCTGATGCATTGGGATATAAAGGCTCGTACTTGGGAAGAATTTCCGTCATCTCAAAAATGGTTTGCGGCAGGGGAAGCTATGGCACATATTACCTATCTTAAGAAACGCGGATTGGTAAAAGAGAGTGTTTTAGATAACGGGGTCTTGGTTTATTCACTTAATAAATATAAATATTTTGAAGTTTTATGATTGGAGAGATTAAATGAGCGTAAAGAATATATTTGACGGGGTGGAGGATACTTTATATATTCCGTTGATTGCAAGAATATATGTATCTGAGAGATTTCCGGAATTTTTTTATGATGATAAAGCCTTATCTCTTAAACAATACATAGCCGAAGACTACATAAAAAATAATTCAAATGAATATTTTAATATGGCAAGTGTTTGCAGACAATATGTCATTGATAAAAAAGTAATTGAGTTTATTAAAAATCACAGCCAAAGCAACATAGTTTTTTTAGGTTCGGGATTAGAAACCTCCTATAATCGTATAGGAAACACAAATGATAATTTTTATCATATAGATTTACCGAATGTGATAGAACAACGAAAGAATCTATTGGGAAATGCGGAAAATGAGGTGCTTATTGCAGAAGATATGTTCAGTCTTGACTGGGTAAAAAAGATAGATTTATCATTGCCTACTATTATTACCGTTTCGGGAGTTTATCAATATTTTGATGAAAGCAAAGTGGTTGCTATGATTGATAAAATGAGAACCTTAATTCCGAAAGGTGAGCTGGTATTTGATGCCACCAACTCTAAAGGATTGAAATATGCAAATAAGTATGTTCAGAAAACAGGTAATAAAAACGCTTGTATGTATTTTTGTATAGACGACATAAACAGGTTTGCAGATATGACCGGAACAAAGCTTATAAATGTAAACGGATTTTATGATGAAGCATTAAAATATTGTAAAGGATTAAACATTAAAACAATAATATATATGTTCTTCGCCGATAGATTAAGCAGAACAATGGTTATTCATTTAAGCCTTAATCAGCTTTGATTAGAATTTATTTTGATAATTCGCTTTCGTTGCCTATATTAAGAGCAAGCTCTTATATAGGCAAATTCAGCTAACTATCTTGATAATTCGCTTTCGTTGCCTATATTGAAAGCAAGCTTTCATATAGGCAAACTCGGCTAATTATCTTAATAAAAGCATATAGACAGGATAATAATTCCGGTCTATATGCTTTTTTGTATAGGGTCAATATTATCATAGCTTTGAACGTAAAACTCTTGTGGCGTTAATTATTGCTATAAGAGCCATACCTACATCGGCAAAAATTGCAATCCACATACTTGCAAGCCCCAATGCCGCAAGAATTAAAACTATAATTTTTACGGCAAGCACTAAGATTATATTTTCTTTGACTATCTTCATTGTTCTCTGTGAATGTAACAGCAGTCTGCTCACTCCTTTTATGTTATCATTCATCAATACGACATCTGCGGCATCTATTGCGGCATTAAGTCCCGAGCTTATAGCAATTCCCACATCAGCCGCCACTAAAACCGGAGCATCATTCAGTCCGTCTCCCACAAACACATTTTTTGTATCGGAATTTTTTACATAGTTTAACTTATCTATCGGAAGTAAATTCGCCTTAAATGCGTTTAAGTTCAGTTCTTTTGAAACAATGCTTGCAGCTTTTTCGTTATCTCCTGTAAGCATTTCAACGGAGTTTACATTCATAGCCCTAATATCATTTATTGTGTCCTTTGCCTCGTTTCTTATGCTGTCTTCAAGGATAATATATCCGATATATTTATTGTCTACCGAGATATAGACAGCGGTTTCATTTTCTATATTATCCGGTAAATTTATATTATGCTCAAGCAATAATTCCGCATTTCCAATCAGAATGTTTTGGTTGTTCACAGTTGCGATTATGCCTTTTCCTGCAATCTCGCTAAATTTTTCCACATTCATACGGTTTATGGGATTTATACCTTTACATATTGCTGATGCTATCGGGTGCTTTGACATACTTTCCGCCGCATACACCAAATCTAATATTTTATCTTTATTTTCAGTAAAATCAATCGACTTTATGCTGAATTTACCTGTGGTTAATGTTCCGGTCTTATCAAATATTACTTTCAGATTATTTGTTTTTGATAAAACATCAAAAAAATTGGCACCCTTTATTAAAACACCGAATTTAGAAGCTCCCGCTATTGCGGCAAAAAAAGTGAGCGGAATACTGATAACAAGGGCGCAGGGGCAGGACGCGACTAAAAAGGTGAGAGCTCTATGTGCCCAGATTTTATAGGTATCAATACCTAAAATTATTGTAGGTATAATAAATAACAGTATAGCAAGAGCAACGACACAGGGAGTATAGAATTTAGCAAATTTTGTGATGAATTTTTCACTTTTCGCCTTGTTTTTAGCGGCATCATTTGTGATTTTAATTATTTTAGCGGTAGTGCTGTTTTTGGCTAATGCCGTAGCCTTTATATTTAAAACAGATGTTATATTTAAAGAGCCGCTCAATACCTTATCTCCGACATTCACATTTACCGGCATACTCTCTCCTGTAAGTGCGGAGGTGTCAAGGCTTGAGCTTCCGAATACCACTTCCGAATCAATGGCTATTCTATCTCCCGGTCGTATAACCATAATATCGCCTATATTAATATCATCTATATCGGTTTCAACTTCAACACCGTCTTTTAACAGGTTTACCTTATCCACATTAAGGCTCAACAGATCAGATATTTCATTCCTTGATTTTTGAACTGCTCCCGCCTGTATAATTTCACCCAGATTATATAGGATCATGACCGTTAAGGCTTCTTTTTCTTCACCGATTAAGAATGCCGCTACGGAAGCAAGACTCATTAAAAAGTTTTCATCAAAAATCTGCCCTTTTATTATGCCTCTTGCAGCCATTAAAAGAACCTTATTTCCTGATGCGATAAATATTGCCGCATATATTATTTTTGCTACTGTAGGCGTAAATATTCTAAAATGTTCAAGAATAATTGCTATAATAGCTGCCGCTATGCAGGCTGACAGGGTAATTATATCCGATTTGTTCGTGGATTCATGCTCGCCGGTACCGCAACAGGCACAGGAACAGGAGCATAAATGTTCATCTGAATCATCGCTGTGATGATGATGTTCACAGCCGCAATTATCCGAATGCTCATCTTCGTGACTGTGGTGGTGGTGATGATGGCAACTGCAATCATTTTGATGCTCGTTATGATTATGTTCGTGATTATGCTCGTGATTATGCTCGTGATTATGTTCACAGGCACATTTATCATTTGATATTTTATTTTCCATAAAAATCTCCTTTTATTCCAAGATATGTTCAAGCCCTTGTTCTATAATTGTTTTTACGTGAGAATCGGATAAAGAGTAGTATATGGTTTTACCCTCCCGTCTACTTTTTATCAGTTTCATTTGCTTTAGTATTTTTAATTGATGGGAGATGGCGGATTGTGACATATTAAGTATTTTAGCTATATCACAAACACAGGTTTCTTCAATGTCAAGAGTATAAAGTATTCTTATTCTGGTGGTATCTCCGAAGGTTTTAAAAAGATCAGCCAAATCAAACAGCTTATCTTCTGAAGGAATGATGTTATCGGGGTTATCCGATTTTTCTTTATTATTCAAAATATGCCTCCTTATAATTTATTTGAAAAGTGTAAAATCAATAAAACTATATATGAACATTTATTCATATATAAATATATTATATCTAAACAACCTTTTTGTCAACAAAAATTTTTTATTGATTAACAAAATTTATTAACAAAATGTTAATAAAATATAATTTTATATGTAAAATGATTGACATTTTGTGCAACTTATACTTAAATAGAAGTATAATTTTTTTAAGCTTAAAAAATGTCGAAATGTCGGCAATCATTAAATAATTATTAAACTTTGCATAGAAATGTGCAATTTTTTATAAATATATAGTACAATGAATGTAATTACGGCTTAAACATTACTATTTGATGAAAAAAGGTGTGCAAATATGAGTTACAGTATGTTTTTATTGCTTGATTATATGGAGAAAATTTCTCAAGCATATCCCGATCTTGATTTGCAGCTGCTATTGATGTCCGATATGACGAGAAATTTGATTCACGCGGACAGATGTACCATATGGCTGCACGATGACATCACATATGAGCTTTGGAGCAAGGTAGCTCACGGAGTTGACAGAATGAGAATACCTGATGATAAGGGTGTTGCAGGACACGTGTTTGTAACAGGTGAAATGTATTTAGTAAATGATGTCAGCAATGATGAGTTTTATTTCGGAGGAATGGATAATAAGACCGGATATAATACGAAGTCTATGATAGCGGTACCGCTTAAATATTCGGACGGTGCCACTTTCGGTGTGTTTCAGATATTGAATAAGCTTGATGATAACGGTAATGACGGCTGTTTTAATGATATTGATATAGAAATCAGCAAAATGACGGCACATTTTTGTGAACAGGCACTTATAAATTCAGTGCTTGATGAAAAGGTTAAGAATGCACAAAGAGATATGATCTTTTTGCTGTCAGATGTGGTGGAGAATCGTTCACTTGAAACCGCCAATCACGTTCATAGAGTGTCGGACATATGTATGGTGCTTGGAAAGCTCTACGGCTTAAATGAGGAAATGCTGGCTACAATTCATTTGGCTGCGGCACTTCACGATGTAGGCAAGATAGCGGTGCCCGATGCCGTGCTTAATAAACCGGGGAAGCTGACGGACGAGGAGCGTGAGATAATGCAGACGCACTCCGCTACAGGATATAAGATTCTAAAGAAGTTTGATACCAAAATGATGAATATGGCGGCTGATATTGCACACGAACATCACGAGAGGTATGACGGCAAAGGATATCCGAGAGGGATTGCAGGAGAAGATATCAGCATTTACGCCAGAATTGCTGCGGTGGCAGATGTATTTGATGCATTGGCGTGTGAAAGAGTGTATAAAAAGCCTTGGCCCAAAGAGAAGATTATTGCATTATTTCAAGAGGAAAAAGGAAAACAGTTCGACCCTGTTTTGACACAGTTATTTTTGGATAATGTTGATATGTTTTTTGATATTTTATCCAAATATTCAGATCCAAACAGTGAAAATAATGATGAAAGCTTAAGTCAAGAGGTGTATAAATGACTGATTTTCAATTAAGAATATTAGGAGTAAGAGGGAGCAAGCCTGTATGTGACAAAAATTTTCTGAAATTCGGAGGAAATACATTTTGTGTGGAGATAGTGGCAGGAGATCAGCTTATTATCTTTGATGCAGGTACAGGAATATCAAATATTGAAGTATCGGATAAGTTTCCTCAGGTACATTTGTTTTTTACTCATTATCATATAGATCATATAGCAGGCCTGTATTATTTCAGTTATTTGCAGGACAGCACAAAGACTGTAAATTTTTACGGTTTTAACAATAACAGGAGTTTGCAGCAGATAATCGGGAATATTTTTGATTCGGCGTTTTTTCCGGTGGAACTTCAGAATTTTGGAGCTTCCTATACTTTTCATACCGTTAAGAATTTTGATACGGTGAATCTGACCGATGATTTGAAGATTTCCGCCTTTCCGCTTGAGCATCCCGGAGGTTGTATGGGATATGCGGTGTATTATAAGGGTAAAAAAATATCTATATGTACGGATATGTCTTTGCCGTCAGGCAACAGGCTGAATGAATTTTATGATTTTGTAAACGACAGTGATTATATGATATTTGATTCATTTTTTATGCCGGAGGAATTTATTGCTGAATGGGGACATTCTTCTTATGAAGATGCTTTGACAATTCTTAAAAATAGTGATGTAAGATATGTTTTATTGACACATTTTTCTTATACGAATGATGATGAAAAACTGCTTGCATTGGAGAAAAAGCTTAATGGAATAGATAAAAGACTGATTTTATGTAGAGAGGGGATGCGTATTGAAATATAAAGGAAAGAAAAGACTGCTGTTGTATATTCTTGCTATGCTTATCGTATCCTTGGGCTTTCTGATTGATGTGTTGGAGCTGATTGATTTAAGATTGATTGATAAATTCTATCAAAGACCTAAACCTTGCAATGAAGATGTTATTATTTTGGGAATAGATGATGAAAGTCTGTCACATCTGGGCAGATGGCCTTGGAAAAGAAATGTAATTGCACAGGCACTTGAGCTTTTAAAAAAGGGCGATCCTGCGGCAGTGGGAGTGGATATTATATACTCGGAGAGATCTCAAAGTCCGGCTGATGATGAGGCACTTGTAAAAGCGGCGGAAGGATTTAAAGGACTGGTATTTTCAGGATACTGTACTTTTCAGAGGAATACGGCAGAAGGACGTCCTGTCATATTGAATATAGCACAGCCCTTTGATGAGTTGAGGGCGGTAAGTGATTTTGCGA
>CAUUFM010000050.1:0-7108 GCA_963544505.1 uncultured Lachnospiraceae bacterium
CTCTTTAACTTAGCTTCTAAGTTAAAGTGAATCCCTCATTTCTATCATAGGCTCGTTATAGGCTGTAACAGCCTGTTTCATATTGTCTAACTCGACCACAATATCACTTCCTTTTCTTTTTATATTTATAAATCTTTTATTTTATTATTAAAAACACAGAAGCAACCAAGAATCTTGGCTGTTTCTGTAGTTTTTTTAATTATTAATTTTTGCCGCAACACTGCTTATACTTTTTGCCGCTGCCGCAAGGACAGGGCGAATTGGGATAAATCTTTTCCGTTTCTCTTTTCTTGGGAGTCTTAACCGCAGTATCGTCCTTATTCGTGCTCATCACCTGTACGACCTCTTCACGCTCCACTTTCTGTTCAACCCTAACGGAAAACAGCATACGAACGGTATCCTCTCTTATGGCACGTGTCATATAATCAAACATATCAAATCCCTGCAGTTTATATTCCACCACGGGATTCTTCTGACCGAACGACTGTAGCCCTATGCCTTGGCGAAGCTGCTCCATATCGTCAATATGAGTCATCCATTTCTGGTCGATTACCTTTAACAGGATAACACGTTCTACCTCTCTTAGATGCTCAGGCTCCGGAAATTCGGACTCCTTTTTTTCATAAAGTTTTGTAGCCTGTTCTTTTAAAGCCTGTTTAAGCTGCCCTTTGTTCATATTTTGAACAAAGTTCTCCCTTATATGCCCCAAGGGTATTATGTGCAACAACAACTCATTTAAAGCGGCTAAATCAAAATCAGATCCTCTCTGATCCTCTCCGATAACTGAATCCACACTGTCATCAACCACGTCTGCAATCATTCTGTAGATAACATCACGCATATTATCGCCGTTCAGCACCTTTTTACGCTCTGCATATATTATTTCTCTTTGGTCATTGTTGACCTGATCGAACTCAAGCAGGTTCTTTCTTATTCCGAAATTGTTACCCTCTATCTTCTTTTGAGCTTTTTCAATGGCATTGGACAACATCTTATGCTCTATCTGATCGCCCTCTTCAACTCCCATTGTCTTAAATAAATTCATCATTTTTTCAGAGCCGAAAAGTCGCATAAGATCATCTTCAAGTGAAATATAAAATCTGGATTCACCCGGATCTCCCTGTCTTCCTGAACGACCGCGCAGCTGATTGTCGATACGCCTTGATTCGTGGCGCTCGGTTCCTATAATCTTAAGACCTCCTGCTGCCTTAGATTCATCATCAAGCTTAATATCGGTACCACGACCCGCCATATTGGTCGCTATCGTAACAGTACCGTGAATACCGGCTTTTTCTACTATCTCCGCTTCCATTTCGTGAAACTTGGCATTCAATACACTATGTGGGATTCCTCTTTTTTTAAGCATTGAGCTTAATAATTCAGAGGTATCAATAGTAATAGTACCCACCAAAATCGGCTGTCCCGTTTTATTAGTTTCAACTATTTCATCACAGACCGCCTTGAATTTTTCCTTTTTTGTCATATACACGGCATCATTATGATCTTTTCTCTGAACCGGTCTGTTTGTAGGAATTTCAATAACGTCCATTCCGTAAATATCTCTAAATTCCTTTTCTTCCGTAAGGGCTGTACCTGTCATACCGCATTTTTTCTTATATTTATTAAAAAAATTCTGGAAAGTGACTGTAGCCAATGTCTTGCTCTCCCTCTTAATCTTTACCTTTTCTTTTGCCTCAATAGCCTGATGGAGTCCGTCGGAATATCTTCTGCCGTTCATAATTCTTCCTGTAAATTCATCAACTATCAGAACCTCATCATCTTTAACCACATAATCCTTATCCCTGTGCATAAGGTTGTTTGCCCTTAAGGCTAAGATTACATTGTTTTGTATTTCAAGGTTCTCAGGATCGGCAAGGTTTTCAATATTAAAATATTTTTCCACCTTTCCTATACCCTCGGCAGTCAGATAACACAGCTTATCCTTTTCATTAACAATATAATCTCCGGTTTCTACTATCTCTTCACCCATCAAAGCAACCATTTTGCTCATTTCACCGCTCGCCTCGCCTCGCTTTAACTTACGTGCAAGGACATCACACACCTCAAACAGCTTTGTGGATTTTCCGCTTTGCCCTGAAATAATAAGAGGAGTACGCGCCTCATCAATTAAAACAGAGTCAACCTCATCAATGATGGCATAATGCAGCTCTCTTTGAACCAATTGTTCTTTATAGATTACCATATTATCTCTCAGGTAATCAAATCCGTCTTCATTGTTGGTAACATAAGTGATATCGCAAGCATAAGCCGCTCTTCTTTCAGGACTTTCCATATCATTTAAAACCACACCTACGGTCAGTCCCATAAATTCGTGAACCTTACCCATCCACTCGGCATCACGCTTTGCCAGATAATCGTTGACGGTAACTATATGTACTCCCTCGCCCTCAAGAGCATTTAAGTATGCAGGCAATGTGGATACAAGTGTCTTTCCTTCACCTGTTCTCATCTCGGCTATTCTGCCCTGATGCAAAATCACTCCACCTATAAGCTGTACCCTGTACGGCTCCATATTCAGCACCCTTCGTGCAGCCTCTCTTATCGCCGCATAAGCTTCTACAAGAATATTGTCAAGAGTTTCTCCGTTCTTAAGTCTTTCTTTAAATTCAACAGTCTTATGTCTTAAATCCTCATCTGATAAAGACATCATCTTCGGTCTTAAATTTTCTATACCGTCAATAGTCTTTCTGATTCTTCTAAGCTCGTGCTCACTGTGCGTGCCGAATAATTTGCTTCCTAAACCCATTTAATAATTTTCTCCTAATTTTTCTCCTGATTTTGAAGCTTAAAACTCCGGCTCGATCAGACCGTAAGCTCCATCTTTTCTCTTATAAACAACGTTTACTTCCTCAGTTTCCGCATTGAAGAACACATAGAAATTATGTCCCAACAATTCCATTTGAACACAGGCATCTTCCGGATATAACGGTTTGCAGTCAAACCTCTTGTTCTTAACTATCTTAATCTCATCTTCGTTTTCATTGTAATCATTGTCAATGAAAGCCTTTTGCAAATTGGCTCCTGCCTGATTTTTGGATATAATCTTATTCTTATATCTCTTCATCTGCTTTTCAATAACATCAACAACCAAATCTATAGAAACATACATATCACTGCTTTCCTGCTCGGATCTTATGATATGCCCCTTTACAGGAACTGTCACTTCAATTCTCTGCCTATCTTTTTGAACTCCTAAGGTTACGTGAACCTCCGTATCAGGTGTAAAATACTTTTCAAGCTTACCTAACTTCTGTATTACAGTATTTTTTAAACTCTCGGTAACCGTAATATTCTTTCCTGTGATAGTAAATTTCATAGTATCCTCTCCTTTGTAATGTATTATTAATAGTAATAATTATAACTTCTCTTACTTTCGTTAAGTGCTCTCATTATACCATAAATACTAAACTCAAACTTCGTCAAGCCTTTATCTTTTGTTCGTTTTAATTACTTTGTCCTTTACTCGTTTTCGTTAAGTGTTTAGGTATAGCTCGCACTAAACTCAAGCTTCGCTTCTCTCGCTTTCGTTAAGTGCTCTCATTATACCATAAATACTCTTTAATATCAATAAAGTTGACTAAATATACATATTTTTGTCAAGCTATAACATCTTTCATAGAATAAAGTCCGGAGGATTTACCCGCCAAAAATAAGGCGGCGGCAATTGCTCCTTTGGCAAAAATATTTCTTGAAAAAGCCTCGTGCTTTATGGAAATAATCTCATCAGCTCCTGCAAAAATTATCTCGTGCTCTCCTACAATACTTCCGCCTCTTAGAGAAGAAATCCCAAGCTCTTCAACTTTTCTTTTGCTCCTGTATCCTGTCCTGTCATAAACATAATTTAACCTGTTGTCAAGAACCTCATTCATTGCATCGGCAAGTAAAATCGCCGTACCGCTCGGAGCATCGACCTTCATATTATGATGTTTTTCAATAATTTCAATGTCAAAATTCTCGTCATAGAGCATTTTTGCGGCTTGTTGTATAAGCTTGCTCAAAACATTTATTCCAAGCGACATATTGGCAGACCTTAAAATAGCAATACTGCCTGAATAATCATTCACCTTTTTTATCTGTTCATCACTCAGACCGGTGGTGCACAGCACCAGAGAAAGCCCCTTAGCCTTACAGGCATCAAGCAATATATCGGTAGAAGTTGCATTGGAAAAGTCAATTACTACATCGCCTTTAATATCACAAAGCTCCAAACTGTCAAAAACGGGAACTTTCTCTTTCCCGTCTTTATATTTATCTATACCTGCAACCAAGCTGATATTCTCATAACCCTCACAAGCCTCTTCCACAGCCTTTCCCATCTTTCCGTTATAGCCGTTTATAATAAGCTTAAGCATAATCAATTCACCTTTATTCCGTAATCAATCAATGCCGTTTTTAACTGAGCCTTATGTTCATCAGACATAGGGTATAAAGGCATTCTAAGCGGTCCTACATTCATTCCCATCATATTTAACGCAGTTTTTACCGGTATAGGATTTACCTCACAAAATAAAGCATCCACTAAAGGAATGGCGTCAAGCTGCATCTGTGCCGCTTTTTGTGTATCACCGTTAAAGAAATGCTCGCACATATCGTGGGTTTGCTTCGGAGCAACATTTGACAAAACAGAAATAACGCCTATAGCACCAAGTGATAAAATAGGTACTATCTGGTCATCATTCCCTGAATAAACGTCCATCACACCTCTTGAAAGCTGTGAGACTTTGGCAATTTGAGAAATATTGCCGCTCGCCTCTTTTATAGCTACAATATTCTTAACATCACGTCCAAGTTTTGCAACCGTTTCAGGTAAAATATTACAACCTGTCCTTGAAGGAACATTGTAAATAATTATAGGCAAGTCCACACTTTCGGCAATAGTTTTATAATGTTCATATAATCCATTCTGATTGGATCTGTTATAATAGGGTGTAACCACAAGTAATCCGTCAGCCCCGTCTTTTTGTGCCTGTGTACTTAATTTTACGGCTGTAACGGTAGAGTTTGAACCGGTGCCAGCAATTACAGGAACTCTTTTATTTACATATTTTACAGCAAAAGCTATAACCTTGCTGTGTTCATCTTCAGTCAATGTGGACGGCTCTCCGGTAGTGCCGCATACAATAATGGCATCAGTTTTATTTTCAATTTGAAAATCTAATAATTCCGCCAACTTTTCATAATCGACTTCATAATTTTCTTTCATAGGAGTGATCAAAGCTACTCCCGCACCTTTAAAAATTGCCATATTTTTTCCTCCTTATAAAAAGGCTATGAATAAACATATGCCTAAATAAACAATTTAAGCTATCATATATTATCACTATAAATATTAAAAATCAATGATTTTTTGCCTGTCATTATATAAATTGCCGTTAAATAAGGCAATATTACCGCACTTGAATTTTAAGTTACTTGGCATTGATATATATTTTGTACATATCATCATAGTTGAGTAATCTGAACGCTCCGATTTCTCTTGTCTTATTCCTTGAACAAAGTAATGCAAGCTCTTCGATTTGGGTATCCGATAATTCTTTTCCAAAAAGCTCTCCTAAGCTTATAGGCATACCGAGAGTTTTAAAAAACTCTTCTGTGAGCGCAATTCCTTTATCAGATGCAATCCTGTCATCGTCCTCTTTAATACCGTAAATATTTCTTGCAAAATCCGCAAAACGTTTTATATCGGTATCCATAACATACCTCGCCCAAGAACCGAAAACAGCCGACAGAGTAGCTCCGTGTGTGGAATCATAGATAGCGGAAATAGTCATTCCAAGCTGATGACACGCCCAATCGCCCTGCCTGTTTATATTCCCCTTGCACCCAAGACCAGTGAGCCCTACGTGAGATATACTGCCTGCCCACATAATCTCAGATGCCGCCTCGTAATTGTCGGGCTCCTTTACTATAATACTTCCATATTTTACGACAGTCCTGAAAAGAGAATAAGCTATTTCATCGGATAAACAATTTTCATATCTTATCTCTGCAAAAAATCTTTCAACGGTGTGCATAAATATATCACAGACCCCTGCACCCAACTGATATTTAGGGAGAGTATAAGTGAGAGTAGGATTCATTATAGAAAATACGCACCTGTTAAACTTTGTGTTAAATCCGATTTTTATAGGAAGTTTCTCTTCATCATTGGTAATTACCGATGAATCACTCATCTCCGAACCTGCGGCACTGATAGTAAGAACAGATGCCACAGGCAAGCTCTTTTCTACAATCTTTTTTCCGGAATAAAAATCCCATACATCGCTATCACTGTTAGCCACAGAATGTGCGATTGCTTTAGCACTGTCAATCACACTGCCGCCGCCGACAGCCAGAATAAAATCCGCCTTAAACTCAAGAGATTTCTTAGACATCTCTCTAACTGTAGATAATAACGGATTCGGCACAACACCGCCAAGTGTTATGAACGGTAAATTTTCTTTTGACAAAACCTCTTCAATACGTGCTATAAGTCCTGATTTTACAGCACTTTTTCCGCCATAAATAATAGCAACCCTTTTTCCTCCAAACTCTTTTATAAGTTCAGCCGTCTTTAATTCCGCATCTTTACCGAACACAATCTTGGTCGGCGCATAATATTCAAAGCTGTTCATAAAAAACTCCCCTTTCAAAATTTTATCTATATTCTATTATACTAAACTTATATTCCTTATTCAATAAAAATAAAATAAAAAAAGTCAAGGATTGTCCTTGACTTTTTTTATTACATACCTAACCGTAATTATTTACAGAGTCACTTACAGATGTTTTGTAAATAATTAAAGTTAAATTAAATTCTCTCTACAAGTCCTGCCTTTAATGCTTTTGCGGTAACGTATACTCTTTTATGAGTTCCGTTGTCATTGATTCTTACTCTTCTAAGATTCGGCTTAAAAGGTCTGTTACTTCTTCTGTGAGAATGGCTGACTTTATTACCAAACTGAGTATGCTTTCCTGTCACAAAACATTTAGCCATAGTCTACACCTCCTTATTTGCAAATATAAAGATTATGCATATCTTTTTACAACGCATAATATAATAGCATATAATAAAGATAAATGCAAGGCTTTTTATTTGTTTTCAGCC
>CAUUFM010000051.1:0-7047 GCA_963544505.1 uncultured Lachnospiraceae bacterium
CCCACAGTTTCTATTGCGGTATGTATAAGAGCGGCTGTCTGCCCTGCCGCATCGGCACTTTTTGATGCCAAGTTCCTTACCTCGTCCGCCACAACGGCAAAACCTTTTCCGGCTTCACCTGCTCTTGCCGCCTCTACCGCAGCATTTAATGCTAAAATATTGGTCTGGAATGAAATATCGTCTATGGTCTTTATTATCTTTTCAATCTCTTTAGATGATTTTGCAATGTTGTCCATTGCCGACATAAGCTCTTTAAATTGTTCACTGCCGTCTTCGACAACATTATTTACCTCTGAAATTTTATCAGCGACTACCTTTATTGTATCGGTATTATCAGAGGTTTTTTGCGAAACACCGTTAATCAGTTGAACCAATGTATCCACGGAGGATGCCTGTTCTACGGAAGACTGCGATAAACTCTGTGCTCCGCTTGATAAAGAATCGGAACTTGATGTAACCTCCTGTGATGCATTCTCTATTCTCATAAGGGTTGAATTAAGGGATAGTCTGATGTTGTTCATAGCATCTTTAATATTACTCATATCCCTCTTATACTCATATGTAACAGGCTTGGAAAAATCTCCGTCTGCAAATAGACTTAAATTCGTTTCTATATCATTTATTACCAAATTTAATTCTGAAATAGTATTACCGGTGACTTCGGATAATGTCTGCACCTCATCTCTTGTGTTGATATTCGGCACGGGAGATGTTAAATCTCCGTCCGCCATAAGCTTTAATCTTTCCATTACCTTGTGTAACGGATCGGTTATCTTATTGGACACCACAGATATTATTACTATACCTCCTGCCAATAAAATAAGATTAAAGGCTGATAATATAACTATGTTCTTTATTTTTTGCATTTGGAACTCTTTAGTTAATTCTTCTATTTTATCATAGTATATTCCTGTACTGATATACCAACCGTACGGTTCAAATTTTTGTGTATATCCCTTTTTTCTAAAAGTAATATCTCCATTCAATTTAGGAAAATAAAACTCGGAATATCCCCCACCTGAATTACCTGCCTTTATAAAATCCTTTATATAAAAATTACCCTTTTCATCCTTTGAATCAATCCTCATAAGACCCTCAAGATCTTTATTCGGATGCACTATACATAATCCGTCTTCCATATCAGCCCAAAAATACTGTTCTCCATTATCATATCCGGCATTTCTGACTATGTTTTTAGCATTTTCTAAAGCCTGAGCCTCACTTATTTTCCCATCTAATAAATTTTGATTATTAACATTTAAAACACTGATTAAATTTTCTACAGCTATTCTTATTTGAGTGTCGAACTTATCCTCATATGCCGACAAGGTATTTGAATAAGCACGATTCAGCTGTATAACGCTGATTAAAGTCTGTAATATAATCATAATCGCTATAATAATGCTAAAATAAAAAATCAGCTTTTTGCGAATACTAATAGTTTTCATAACTTCCTCCCTCATTAATATTAATTGTATTATAGCCTTTCACAATACAAAAAATAAGCAAATTTATGCTAATATTTCCTATTATACACTATATTCACAAAATATCAAGCTTTTAACATCTATTAATTATTATTATAAATTGCAACCTTAAGTGTCAGTATAATATCAATATTGCATTTGCTAAAAAACGGTGTTAAGATAGTTAGCTGATATAATATTCGGTGTGCAAAGTGTGAATTTTTTAGAAAAGAGGAATAATTATGGGATTTTCAATAGTTTCTTTGAGTTTTGGATTTGTTGCATTACTGCTTTTTATATTTACAATCTATACATATATTAGACTCGCAATTGCTGTAATTATGAGAAAAGATGTCCCCAAATGGATTTATGCGGTCGGAAAAAGCCTTAGAGGAAGATTCAGCAGCATTCAATTTGATGATGTTACTGATTCTACAGCATTGAAAGAAGCTACCTTATTCATCTTGAATTTTATTTTGGCAAATACTGTTGTTTTCGGCGTAGTATATTACAGAACACATCACATTTCAAAAGCAGTTTATACGTGTTTGAAGGCTGAGTTCGCTGTTGCTGTTGTTGTACTGATACTGAGTTATGTTATGAAACTGATTACTGTATTGTTAAATCGCTCGAATAAAGCGATGTATTTCTATTCTTCATCAAATGCTGTAATTGCCGGTATGTTTTTTGCGTGTTTTGTCCTTATGTTATTCCTGTCTTTGACCGGTTTTCCTTCAGAACCAATCAAAGTTCAAGTAGATAAAACGAATGTCATTATTGGAGAAACAAAGGCAGCTGAGCTATTATCAGATGGCTTCACCTTTTATGAAAAGACCGCTGACAGCAAGATTGTAAATAGGCGCAATGATCATTTTTATTACGGCAAGCTTTTAGAAATCTTTCGAGACGGCAAATCCTATGGTTTTATGAGCGTTACTCCTACAGGAAAAGATTCGGATAGCTTAAAGAACTGTGTTATAACATATTATGAGATTGAAGCTGACAGTAAACAATTATCCGAGATTACATTTAATCATACAGATTTATCTAATCTTACAATCCAAGATTTTAGAACAAAGGATATAAAGGATATTTTTTCGTTGAATCCTGTAGATTCTAAAGAAATAAAAAATGATACTCTGTTCATTCTTACGATGCAAACCGCAGGTTATGAACTATGGAAAAGATATAGAATCGAGGCTAATTTTAATCCTGACGGAACTGCATATCGTTATGGTGCAAGAGCACAACATACAATATGGGAGTAAACTTTATCAAGATGATATGCTGAGTTTGCCTATATAAGAGCTTGCTCTTAATATAGGCAACGAAAGCAGATTATTAAAATGGTTAGCTGAACTTGCCTATAAGAAAGCTTGCTTTCAATATAGGCAACGAAAGCTAATTATCAACAGCACCTCTGTCATAGATTGGAAAATAGAGATAAAAAAGAGACATTCTATTGCATATACTTTAATTTTTATCCCTTAGCTCCTCCGGCAGTCACTCCTCCTACATAATACTTCTGCATTTTAATAAAAAGCAAAGTTATAGGAATAGCAATAAGCACGGCTCCGGCACAAAATCTTGTAAAATATTTATCTATATTCTCTCGGCTTATCATCTGAAATAATCCAAGTGCCACCGTGTATTTTTTATAATTATCTCTCATAATAACCGATACGAAGATAAAGTCTACAAACGGTGCTATAAATGAGGTCATAATGGTGTAAACAATAATAGGCTTGGACATCGGCAGGGTGATTTTCCAGAATACATCATTCTTTGTCGCTCCGTCTATCAATGCCGCCTCATCTATGGCTCTCGGTATAGTATCAAAAAATCCCTTTGCAATATAATATCCCATAGCTGCGCCTCCTGAATACACCAATATGAGCGATAAAAGGCTCTGCGCCAAACCTATGGACTTCAGTATGTGATAAACCGCAGTCATAGACATAAAACCGGGAAACATACCTAATATCAGAATAATGTTCATCAAAGGTCTTCTTAACTTAAAACGCAATCTTGAAAATGCGTAACTGGTCAATAAAACCAAAACGGTTGTAATAATACAAGATGCCACAGCCACTATAACGGTATTGGCGAACCAGCCCGGAAAACTGAAAAGAGAGGTTTCCGTAAACAGTTTTATATAATTGTCAAGCGTCCATTTCTTAGGTATTATATAAGACGTAAAGGCTCTCGGCTCTCCCCTTAAAGACTGCATAACAAGCCAGATAATCGGTAATATCCATATAAAGCCCAAGAGGGATAAAATAAAATGATCAAAAAACGATTTAATTTTTCTTTTCACGATAGTTCATCCTCCTTTTTCACAGCTCCTATATTATTATAAACGATTAGCGACAAGACACTGACTATCACAAAGATGATAATACCTATGGTGCTTGCCAAAGCATAGTTTTTCTCAAGCACGGTCAGCTTGTAAAGCCAAGTTACCAGAAGATCCGTTTCTCCGCCCTGATAGAGCTTAAGAGATGCCGGTCCTCCTCCTGTCAGCAGATAAATAACATTGAAATTATTTATGTTACCTACAAACTGCGTGATAAGATACGGTGCCGTGATATGCAACATATATGGCAATGTGATATAGAAAAACTGTTGTCTTGCAGTAGCTCCGTCCAATCTGCTCGCCTCATATATATCCTCAGGAATATTAAGCAAAACTCCGCTGGTAATTAACATAGAGTACGGTATACCCACCCAAACGTTAACTACTATCACGGTGATTTTTGCCAACATAGGATTTGCCAAAAATTTAACCGCTTCATTCGTAATATGCAGTTGTTGCAAAAATACGTTCAATGCTCCCGGCTCCGATAAGAGCTTTGACATAAGCATAAGTGTAACAAACTGCGGTACTGCAATAGTGGTGACAAAAACGGTTCTGAAAAAAGCCTTGCCCTTTATATTTTTTTTGTTTATATGAATTGCAAGCAACATTCCTAAAATATAGTTTATAAATGTTGCAAAAAAAGCCCAAATCATTGTCCAAATAAGGAGCTTTAAAAAGGTGCTTGACCATAAAGGATTTCCGCCGAAAACCGAGCTGAAATTTGACAAGCCTATCCAGGTAAACAGCTTGCCCGGCGGCTGATGATCCTTGTTAAAATTGGTAAATGCCATCAGCAGCATAAAAATAAGAGGCAACACTGTAAATAAAAACGCAAGCAAAAGGGGTGCGGCTAAAATTGTAGAACTGAAATTTTTGTCAAGTAAATCAAGCAGATCCTCTTTAAAGCTCTGCAATTTCCCACCCTGTCTTATCACAGTTTCATTTTGTCTGGCTATTCTTGTTTGCCACACATAAATACACAGAATAACGATGCTTATTATGATAGCTATAACTCCAAACAGTAGAATCAGCATAGAATTGTCGCCCTGCTGTATTCTGTATATCTGCTTCGCCTCATCCCAGACCTTTTCCTGTGTACTGACACCGAGTGTCGATAACATACCTATATAATATATACCGGAACTGATCATATAATATACATATATCAGCTGAAGCCCTAAAAAAATAAGCCCCTTTGCTATCTGCCCTCTAAGAAAGCAGCCTGAACCCATTATTATATATGAAAGCTTGGTAATGAAATCTCCTCTTATAAAACCTGAAAAAAAGTCCGATACCGCCATAACAGCTCCGGTAAAAATGTTTTTATTTACAGTGCCCTCCATAGAAAATTCTCCTTCTTATGTAAAGGTGGACAGATATTATAAACCTGTCCACCCGTATATTTTACTGTGCCGCCGCATTTATCTGTGCCACCATATCATTTAACAGGGTCGGTATATCCTTGCTGTAATCTTTGGCTTCCATAGTAGTTCCGAATGCCTCCGCAGGTGCCCAGTATGTACCCAACACATCTTTTTGAGATGTTCCGAACTGATGCTGTGCCTGCAAAGCGGCAATAGCTATATTATCGGTATTGCCTGCTGTCTCAGCCGCCTTTAGATTGGACGGGAACAGCTGCATCTCATTAAATCTTAATGTCTGGTTCGCCTCATTTGTAATAAAGTCGGCTAAATCCATAGCCTCTACAGGAAACTGTGTCTGAGAGTTTACTCCTACTACCTTATATCCTACGAAAGAACCCATCTGTACCTGTCCTGATGCGGTTGTATAGGTAGGAAGCTTAGCTGCCGCATAATTTTCTCCTAAAGCCTGCTGTATAGTGTCGGCTTTCCACGTACCTGATACCACAGCCACTATGCTGTCACCGATACCTGCCGCCAGTACGGAATCATCACCTGTAACAAATGCAGGATCAGCGGTAAATGCCTTTATAGCCTCTCCGGCTTCTATACCTTTTTCATTATTAAAATCACATACCTGATTACCGTTCTCATCTATTGTGAGTGTACAACCGTTTCCTAAGAAAAATGATGCTATGTACCAGCCGTTAGACACGTCCATAAATACTTTCTTGCCGGCATCATTTGCCTTTTTCAATATAGTATCAAGGCTTCCCGCATCTTCTTCACTTATAACACTCTTGTCATAATATAGGAAATAACCGTTATCAGATGTCATAGGATAACCGTACAGATGATCATCAAGAGAACAAGCCTCTATAGACTCAGGCATATTACGAGCCTTAATGTCATCGGCATTTCTGGTTACATCATAAAGTGCTCCCGCAGATACAAACTCTCTTAACTGATCGTTTGCATAACAGAAAACGTCCGCAGCCGCAGCCGGATCTTCCAAGTATTTATTTTTGGCATCATTTTCACCTACCACGCCTAACTGAATATCCCAGTTCGTGCCTGTATGTGCCGCCTTAAAATCTTCTATCATACGTCCAAGCAATTCCTGTTGTTCCTGTGAACCCCAAACTCTAAGTGTAACATCGCTCGCATAATCCGATGAAGAATCCGCATTATCTGCAGAAGCTTCGTTATTTGCGGAATTGTCCATAGAATCCTGCTTAGGTGCCGCAGGTTTACAAGCCGCCATAGACAGTACCATTGTAGCCGCTAAGGCTACAGAAATAAATTTTCTTAATTTCATATTTCTTCCCTCCTAAAAATTGTAACTTTTGACATATTGCCTTACAATATTATAAACTCTGATGACTTATTTGTAAAGAGGTTTGATAACAAATTAACATTTTTTTATTTTTTAAATAATTTATATAGTCATATTGTCTTTACACTGTCAGTTTTAAATATCAATAATTCTTATTATAATCTCTTAATTTTTAAAACCTGCCACCGCTTCATCTAATATCATAGCCTGCTTGGATAACTCATCACTTGCAGCTGATGACTCTTCCGACGTAGCGGCATTTGTCTGAACAACATCACTTATCTGTTCAATACCTGATAAAATCTCTTTCAGAGCATCTGCCTGAGTCACGGTAGCCTGTGATATTCCGTCAATTAGACTTACGCTTTGATTTACGCCCTCTATAACCTTACTCAATTTCTCGCTTGTACTGCTTGCAATCTGTGTTCCGTTAGACACCGCAAAGACGGTTTCTTCTATTAAAGCAGCAGTATTTTTAGCAGCTTCCGCAGATTTTCCGGCAAGATTTCTTACCTCATCTGCAAC
>CAUUFM010000052.1:0-6986 GCA_963544505.1 uncultured Lachnospiraceae bacterium
TAGCTTTTATATCCTGATAAGTTGCAATAAGCAATATAATAAGTATTATAAATTTCAAACAATTCATATCAATTACCGCAGCTGCTGCAACAGGGATAAATGTCTTTAACTTCACTTAGACGTTTTTCTGTTATATTTCTAAAAATAGCTGTACAATCAGCTTTGGTGTGATAACTGTTTCCATAATCCGTTATAAAATAGCTTGAAACCCCCATACTTGCACAACGAGGACAGGGATAATACTTACCGCCTGACTTATTCCTTGCACTCTTTAAAAATTCAGAAGAAATCACCTTGGTTTTAATATCAAGATATTTACAATTTTTCTTTAAATGATACCTTGTACCGTAGGTTGTCATATATACTATTTTATCGCTCTCATTTTCATTTAAATCATTATCTTTTACAAATCCTATCCACAAATGACTTCTGGCGTGCTGAGTTAATTTTATTTCTGAATTCGGAATCGGTAAAAACGGAATGTTTACTTTATAGCAGGCTACTAAATCTACCCATTTATTGTCCTTTTTTAAATTACTTCCAAAAAGGCTTATCCCTCTACTTCCATTTACAATTATAGAATTATTAAGATATTCTTTATCTGAAAGCTCTTCCACTCTATTTTCTGCATATAACAGCCCTGCTACGGATACGATTGCGTTAGCCTTGTTTTTACTTTTTTCATTTATATTATTGCTTCCTTTTGTTTTTATAGTTTCATTTACGTATCCGTATTGGGCCATTTCTTTTGCGGTCTGACCTAATGCGCAGCCTATGTGTATTTGAATTCTCACTATCTCAATTAAAAATCCCATACTAATAATAAAAAATACAAATATAGGTAAAACCATAGCCGCCTCAACAGTCATTGCCGCTTTTAATTTCTTTTGTTTAATTGCTTTTCTATAATTTTGCCTGAGAGAATTATTTTGTTTGCAGAAATAGTGAGACTTTTTACGCGGAAAAGTAAAAGAAATCTCAAAAAATGATGAAAAATCATTTGAAAAACCATTATAGAAAAGCAATCCGAATCACCTCCTAATAACTTAATTATATATGCTAATTTATTGAATATAGCCAAATTTTTTATTATATTTAATATCCTTTCCAATGAAAAAATGTATATCCAAATCTATAAATTCAACACAGGAATCCATTTTAAAATTTTTATGCTCATCATATAAGGTTAAATTTGCCTCTATAAGATCCATACTTCTAAGCACATTATTTTTTTGATTATTAATCAGCAGCAATATCCTTAAATAATCTTTATAATCAAGTGCAGTAGGATCTTTACACTCTTCATAATTTTGAGAAAAAACATTGGTTATGTTGCTTAATTGCAATTTAAATGTTTGTTTGGTTTTAATAATAGGAACCCTTTTCCCGTCAAACAAATCCTTTACATCAAGCATACTTTCTCCAAAAGCCCATACACCCATTATTAACTGTGCCACCGCATCGGTAGCCTCAGGTGAAAAAAGCAGTGTCGATATCAAAGCCGCTAAGCCCTCTGCCTCAGACTTTTTTTCAGAATCTGAAACTATGTGTAAATAATTGGCACCCGACCTTATCAATAATAAATTATCAGCTACCGCTCTTAAATTTTTGACATCGCTTTCTTTTCCGTATAAAAAATATTCTATTTCATACTCCAATGCTCGATTGCCTTTATTATTTATTGCATTTGAAAAATGCTCTAAAAGATATTCATTAAATAACAGCTTATCCTGATAATTATTATATCTGAAATCTTTATAAAACCCGTCTCCTGTGTTTATGCTTCCCCTTTTTGATATCAACCGATACTTATCAACCGCTCTTGATGATATATTCTTGTTCCAAACCTTACCTAATATTCCTCCTGCTTTCATATTATTTACATAACCCATAAAATCCGTGTTTATATTAGCAGGGTTAATATCGTAATAATGTTTGGAGCTTATTCTTTTTATTTTGTTATCTGATTTTTTCTTATTTTTTTTATGCTTTTTATAATTATCATATGCTTTTTTATCTTTGACTTCCTTATAAGATTTATCATCTTTCTTTGCATTTTCAATACTGCTGTTTGCTGAACTCAGTTTTTTATCAAGATTCACATCAGCTCCATATTCCTTATCTTTCAGCCGTTCTTTCACATTCTTCAGCATTATTTCAGGAAAAGCCGTTTTCATATAATTTATGGCTTGTTGCCTGTAAACATAGCCGTTATTATCAGATGCGACGGAATATTTTAATATGCTTGCATCAACATTACTGAACTTAAGACTCAAGAAATTATCAGCTCCAAGTAAATAAGGTGCTTTATTTTCATAATCAATATTTTCTTTCAACAAGCTTATATATTTATCTGATAAACCCTCTTTGTTCGCCTGTATTCCCATCTCATTCATATCAATGTAAAATAAATCATAATCATCTAACAGTTTTCTGTTATATTGGGCAAATATGGAATCCACAGTCAAATCTATCGCATTTTCCGCCATTGTTCTTTTCCCTGCAATTATTGCAGAATAAAATAATGAGAAAATAAGACTGATAAATATAGTCAATAACAGGCTTAAAAACACCGTTATCTGTCCGGATAATCTGCTTGAACACATAATTATTTATAATTTATGCTGTCAGCACCGCCTTTTACTTTTTTAAGTATATTTTTGGTAACTGATTGTATAGCATCTCTAAATATGATAACCAGACTAATCAAAACAACTATAATTAAGATTACCTCTACAACACCCATACCGTCCTCTTCTATAAGAAAATCTTTTATTCCACCTTTTTCTTTAATCTCATTGCTCATAAAATTCAATCCTCCTCCCATTTCATAAAAATTTATAACTCAAAGCTTGTGAACGCAGGTATTATAAGAATACCTATAACTATAATTAACATAATTATCATTGGCAGCATAAGCTTTGTAGTAGCCTCTTCTCCTATCTTTACGGCATTTGCCTTTCTTAACTCAAATGCCTCTTTAAGCTCAGCGGTTAATTTTTCAACGACAAAACCTGAGCCCTTTTTTATACTCTGATTTACATAACCGAAAAGCTTTTTATATTGTATAAGTTCACTCCTTTTGCCACATAGCTCATATGCTGCGGCTTCCGATAAACCGTTGTCTATTTTCCTACACATAATAATCAGCTCCTCATAAGCATACTTAAATTTGATAAGCTTTTTATTTCTTCTGTCTAAATATTCTTCTGCCATTTTTTGAAAAGCCGTTTTTACGGAAACCCCGACATTTATATATAAAATCAGCTTGTTAACTATCTCATAGTAATCGTTAAGCATCTGCTTTCTTCTATCCTTAATATTCTCATCTAACTTTTTTTCCTGTAAAAAGTATGCCAAAAAAGATAGTATTATCGCCAAAAATAATAACGGAAAAAAATAATTATTTTCACTGCTTCCCCATATAACTTTTAAACCGTTTATTTCCTGCGGTAATATATAGTTATCATTTGTTCTGTCCTGTTTTTCACTTTCTGATGCCTTATATTTTAAGGCTCTATAAATAGCCTCTTCTTCAGTATAAATTGGCGGTAAAACTCTTACAGAAATTTCTCCTGCAATACTTTTATCCAAATACTGTATCAAATATTCCAATCTTACAGCTTCTCCCGCTTCAGCTATGTCAGTATTATTTATATTCCCGTCCGTTCCTATTAAATCATTGTTTTCACTATGCCATAATATTGAAACAACCTCATTAAAACTTTTCACTAAATTTAAGGGTTTTCTGATTGCATTTAAGCTCTCATTTTCTCCAAGAATGAGCTCGGGCAAATCAGATTTTATCTTACCGAAAATCTCTGTTATCTCTTTATCACTGTATTCTTTATTTGATACCTCTATATCAAAGCTCCCACTATACTTGCCTATCCTATAATCTCTGGTGATAATTTGAGAAAATTCATTGTATTCTCCTCTTTTTATAATACTTTTATCTCTTAATAATCCGTTTTTTAACAGAGAAACAATAGCCAGAAAAATAATAATAATAAATACCGCAAAACTATACTTCACTCTGTTCAAGCAAAATTCTTTATAAGCCTCATCTTTAGAACGGTCGGGTTTTAATAAAGAAAGCTTGTATTTTAATTTATTATCTTTCCTAAATAATTCTCGCATTTCATACCTCTATTCGCATTATCCTGATACTTAAATAGTATGCCGTAAAATACAACAACAGACATACTGTCATAATTCCTCTACCGAAAAATCCCTGATACATCGGATCTAAAAATCCCTTTGAGCTGAGATCCACATATAATAGTATAAAAAGCGGAATTACATTTATTATCTTTTGTTCATATCTTTTAGATGAAATAATCACATCAATTTCTCTTTCCACCTCTATTTTTTCGGAAATTATATCAGCACAGTCTTTCATAACACTTGCTAAAGAGCCTCCGGTCTTTTCTATCAAATCAAATATATTGGAAAAATTAAGGATATCTTCTACTCTGCTCCTGTTCCCCCAGTCTAAAAATAGATCGGATACGGAAACATTAAGCTCTATTTGATTTTTCATATATTTCAGCTCCTTTATCACAATTCCCTTGTCATATCCTAAAGCCGTCATTTCATCTATTACATATTTTATGGCATTTTTAGGAGAAACTCCGCTGACAACGGCAGATCTGTATGCTAAAAGCATCTCCTTAAATTCCACCTTAAGATCCTGTATATGTTTATTCTTATATTCCTCTTCCTTGATTTTCAGATAAATCGGAAGCAGAAGCTCTAATAACACAATTCCGATAATCGACTTATAAAATATATATCCGATAAGTCCAAGCTTTAATATTCCGAAAATCGTTTCAATAAATCTCTCTTTTTTTGTAAAGCCATAGTTTATCTTATTTTTTACTAGGGAATATCCCCCGCCATCTTTAACTTTTCTACGCAAAACAAGTCCCCCTTTTTCTTAAGTGTTCCGATTATCTCTCCATCTTTAATTCCGTCCTCCTCAAATTTATATAAACAATTAAGCTGTATTTCCTCATTCTTGTACCCCACTATCTCCGTCACCTCTAATACCCTCCTGCTCTTATCCCTTAATCTGCCGAGTTGAACAATAATATCTATTCCGGACGCTATCTGTCTGCGAATAGAACTGATAGGAAGATCTATTCCCATTAAAACCATTGTTTCAAGACGATTTAACATATCGGAAGGACTGTTTGAATGTCCTGTTGACATAGAGCCCTCGTGCCCCGTATTTACCGCCTGAAGCATATCAATAGCCTCAGCTCCTCTTATTTCTCCTATTATTATCCGATCAGGTCTTGCCCTTAAAGATGCCTTTAACAAATCTCTAATCGACACCTCATTATCAGCTGATGAATTGCCACTCCTTGCCTCCAATCTGACAAGGTTTTTAACTCCCATTATCTGTAATTCCGCATTATCCTCTATTGTAATTATTCTTTCATCTTTAGGTATATAATCGGATAGGGCATTTAATAATGTAGATTTTCCCGCTCCGGTGCCTCCTGACACAAAAATTGTATATTTAGCCTTTACCAACTTTTCAAGAAGATGTGCAACCTCCTCTGTAATAGAATTAAATTCTATCAGTCTATCCATAGTAATCGGCTTGTCGGGAAAACGCCTGATAGTAATAACAGGCCCGTTTATAGCTATAGGCGGAAGCATTATATTCACCCTTGAGCCGTTATCAAGCCTTGCATCTGCTATAGGATTTGCCATATTAACCGCCCTATTATTTTTTGATACAATTATCTGAATTATTTCATCTAATTTATTACCTGAGCTGAATTTAAGATTTGTTTTTTCAATCTGTCCCTTGCTTTCTATAAATATCTCATTAGGTCCGTTTACCATTATTTCCGTAATTGCCGGATTATCCACTAAATCTTGCAGTACATCAAGTTTTTTTAATGAATTGTATATATCTTTTTTTAATTTTTCTCTTTGAGATAAATTTAAGTATCTTGATTTTTTATACCTAAGAATTTCTAAATCAATATTTTTAATAAGCTCATTATCATCTATTGCCTTATGATACTCTATATTTTCTAATACCCTGTCCTGAATAAATTCCTTAACCTTGATTAATTGCATTATTCCTCCTGTAAAATGCCCTTGATATATGTGCCTAAATTACTATAAAATAATCTATCCGGACTGTAGTTCATATCATCGTCACATTTAGGTAAAGCTAACGGAACTATTTTTTCCTTATTAAAAGATTCGTCTATCCTGTTAAGCAAATTAAGAAATCTTCTAAGCTTTGTTATGGAAATATCATCGTCCGACACCGGCATATATATCTTATCCGCACTGTTTATAAAGCTTATATACTCATCTAAGAGCTCTGTGAATTCAATAATAATTATCCCGTATTTATTCAAGTTTAAAATCATACCTAAAAGCTCGGTGAAATCCTTGTTTTTTATCTGTTTTAAGTCATCTGCACACTCGGATACAGGTATATAATCAAATATTGAATTGCTTTTTATGGATTGTTCCAAAACACTTTGATTTAATCTGCCCTGCCTAAGCTCATAAATTAAATCGGAAATATCGGCTTCATTGTCCTTTGCATAAGCCCAATCAAAGCCGCATACGGCCTCCATATTTATATATAATACATTTTGAGTATTGGCTAAAATTCCCGCCATCGTGATACTGAACAGGCTTTTTCCGCAACGTGCAATTGGAGAAAAAATACCAATCAGCTTAGTTACAGATAACATTACCTCTTGATGTCCTGTTTTTATAATTTCTAAATGAAAATCTGTAGATATTTTTTTGAGAATAACATTAATGTTTTGATATTTATAAACTGAATTGTTGCCAAGATTAGTATTTTCTTCACTTAAAAATAGAGTCTTACAATTAAGCTTCTCTAATTTTTCATTAAATAATGTCTTTGAGATAATCAAAAAAGCTATTTTATTATTATCTGAGAACTTAAGTACTTGTTCAGGGTTGCTAAACCCCACATA
>CAUUFM010000053.1:0-6968 GCA_963544505.1 uncultured Lachnospiraceae bacterium
CGATGCTTAAAAAAGCGATTGCAAGATTGGAAACATTCAATCAAGATGATGATGCCTATCTTGATGCGGTTAAGGAATACTTTTATCGCCTTGATGAAGCTAATTATATGGAATATAGCGAAAAAAGAGGACTTGAGCGTGGACTTGCTCAGGGGCTTGAGCGAGGGCTTGCACAGGGACGTTTAGAGGGACAGCGTGAAGGTAAAATGGAAGGAGTTCAAGAAGCAAGCATTGAGATTGCTAAAAATTTGAAAAGCAAGAACAGTCCCATTTCGTTTATTGTAGATGTTACAGGTCTTTCTGAAGAAGAAGTGGAAAGATTATAAGGATTGGTGTGTTCTGCAGTCTGAATCTATTTTAATCTATACAGGAACGACGAAGATAGAGAATAAAGTTTTAATTTGTAAATAAAATACAAACTTAATTGATAGTTAGCTGAATTTGCCTATATGAGAGCTTGCTCTTAATATAGGCAACGAAAGCGAATTATCAAGATGGTTAGCTTATGTTGGATATATGAAAGCTTGCTTTCAATATAGACAATATAAGCGAAACATCAATATAGCTTGCATATAATAGAAATTATTATATAATGAAAGAAAAAATATTATATAAAGAAAGGCTTTTTCTATGAATACATTAGTTGTTATAGATATGCAAAATGATTTTATAGACGGGGCATTAGGCACTAAAGAAGCTGTAGACATTGTACCTTATGTAGCCCGAAAAATTGAGAAATACAGAAATGCAAAAGATCAAATAATTTTTACAAGGGATACTCATCAGAAAAATTACCTGGACACGCAGGAGGGTAAAAAACTTCCGGTTGAACATTGTATTGAGAATACTCACGGCTGGCAGATTTCAGATGCCCTGTCCGTAAAGCCGGAAGACACTATAATAAACAAGGCTACATTCGGTAATATATGGGATAAGAGCCTGATAAAAGGCGATGAAATAGAATTGGTGGGGCTATGCACCGATATCTGTGTAATCTCCAACGCATTAGGTCTTAAGGCGGCTCTTCCCGAGATACCCATTAAGGTTGACGCAAAATGCTGTGCCGGTGTAACCCCGCAGTCGCATAAAAACGCATTGGAGGCAATGAAAATGTGCCAAATTGATATAATTTAAAATATAGAAAGATGAAGAACAGCCTATGAACACTAAAAATGAAAAAATTTCAATTCAGGAAACTTATGGAAAAAATTTTCAAAATTGTTGGGGGTGCGGTGAAAATAACAAAAACGGGTTACACCTGCATTCTTATCCGAGCGAAGACGGCGAAACCTGTATTTGCGAATTTTTGCCTGATAAACAGTATACAGGAGGAGTTCCGCATAATCTGTACGGAGGTATGATAGCTATGATATTTGATTGTCACGGCACAGCCTCCGCCGCGTGGTTTAATCACCATAAAAAAGGCTTAACTTTCAATAAAGATACTGTAATCGGACGTTTTATTACCGCAAGACTTGAGATTGACTTTAAAAAACCGGTTCCTATGAA
The DNA here is from genome assembly GCA_963544505.1 of uncultured Lachnospiraceae bacterium. Lineage (GTDB taxonomy): Bacteria > Bacillota > Clostridia > Lachnospirales > Lachnospiraceae > CAUUFM01. The sequence continues at coordinate 1,510 of CAUUFM010000053.1, forward strand.
TGAGCCCATTACCGTCATCACAACACTTGAAGAAATCGGAGAGCGAAAAATCATAGTGAATATGGAAATGAAAGCCCTTGAAATCACTCGTGCAAAGGCAAGAATGGTTGCCGTCGGGGTAAAAGACGATATGAAATAAATAAAAATTACAACAACCGCTTTGTCGAAAATATTTCGACAAGCGGCTGTTGTAAAATATAGCTTATTAATATATATAACTCTCACTTAATGTAGATCTTTCTATCATAGACCTGTACAGCTCGGATTTTTCAATCAATTCCTGATGAGTGCCTACAGAATCGACCTTTCCCTTATCAAGAACCACTATCTTATCCACATTTTCTATGGACTTCATTCTGTGAGATATGATTACCACTGTTTTATTCTTTATCAATATATTCAAACTGTCTTGAATTTTCATTTCATTTTCCACATCAAGAGATGCCGCTATTTCATCTAATATAATTATAGGCGCATCTTTTAGAATAGCTCTTGCTATGGATATTCTCTGCCTTTCTCCTCCTGACAGCTTGCTTCCGTTCTCTCCTATCACGCTATCATAGCCGTCCGGCAGTTTGTTTACAAATTCATCTACATTTGCAAGCTTTGCCGCCCTTATCACCTCTTCATCTGTGGCATCTTTACGCCCTAACCGAATATTTTCCATAATACTTGTATCAAAAAGCATTACATCTTGAAATACTATCGAAATCTTATCAAACAAATCCTCGACAGCTATATTTTTTATATCCACTCCGCCTATTTTTATCTCACCCGTATCATAGTCATAAAGCCTGCTCATCAGCCTTAAAACAGTGGTTTTCCCGCAACCTGAGGGTCCTACTAAAGCCGTAACCTGATTTTGAGATGCGGTAAAGCTTATTCCGTCTATCACATTATACTCGGGATTATAGCCGAAACCGACATTATTAAGCTCTATATCATATCCTTTAAGCTCTACACCCTTATTACCCTCTTGCAGTTTTGTATTTCTAAGCTCGTTTATCCTCTGAAAACTTGCATCAAAGTAAAAAATAACACCCAAATACTCGTATACCCCTTCAAGTCCGTCGGCTATCTTTATACAGGCTATCAGATATCCTATTACGAACAACAGACTGACCTGATTGTTCTTATATAGTATCGAGCCTAAAAGAATTGTCAGTCCCGGCACACATTTTAATATAGCTATGGAAAAGTTCATCAATACGGACATAACAAGCTCCGAGTCTATATGCACCTTTTCAGTATCATTTATTTTTTCATTGATATGTTGACTTACGTTATTTATTTGCCCGTAGCTTCTTATCTCCTGTTGCAGTTCTATAGCCTCCTGAAAGGCATCTGAATTATCCCTAAGTCTATAGTAATACTTGGTAGCCCCCGATATCTGTATTTTTTTAGATATTATCAAGGTTATAAAGCTAAGTAAAATAGGCACTATTATGACAAGTCCAAGATAAATATTGCCGGAAATGAGCATAATCGCCATAATAATAAAATATGCGATAAAACCTATAAATTTAGCCACGGCGTGACTAAGTGCCATCTCAATATTCGCCACGTCTTTCATAATAGTCTGTGCCAAATCCGCCAAATTATGCTTTGAAAAATATGATAACGGAAGCCTCTTTAACATATTTGCAATATCTATTCTTAAATTCGCCGCCTCCTTAAAAGTGGCACTGTAAGAGGAATTGTATTCAAAATAATGAATTAAAAACATCACTGCGGAAAAAGCAATCAGCAATATCCAAAACTGCACAACGGATCTTTCATTATGCTCCATAGTGTCTTTCATAAACAGCATAATAATCATCATCGGCAATATATATGATAAAAATGCCAAACAAGACCATACGGAAGCTTTCATCATTCCGATCGCTCCACTGTCGGTGAGAGCAAACTTTCTTTTTAATAAATTTTTCATCTTACCCTCCAATCATTAGCTTTGCTGAATAATTCCTGTAGCTGTCTATACCTGCCGTTTTGTGCCATCAGCTCCTTATCATTTCCTCTTTCGATGATTTTTCCATCATCTATTACCAATATTTCGTCCACATTTCTTATAGAGGATAATCTGTGAGCTATCATAATAACGGTTTTATTCTTCATCAAATTGGAAAACGCCTGCTGTATCTCATACTCATTTTCAGGATCTGCGGCAGCTGAAGCCTCATCAAGTATAATTATTCCGGCATTTTTTAATATAGCTCTTGCTATAGCTATTCTCTGCACCTCTCCACCCGATAAGTACACTCCCTTTGAGCCTATAACGGTGTCGGCTCCTTTTTCAAATTTAGCCAAAATATCATCACATCTTGCAGCGGAAAGTGCAGCCATAACCTCTTCTTTATCGGCATTTTCATTGCCCATTTTTACATTTTCAAAAATACTTGTCTTAAACAGCTTGGAATTTTGAAAAACAAAAGAAATATTGGAAAGCAATGCCTCGTTACTATATTCCCTGATATCCCGTCCGCCTATTTTTATCTGTCCTGAATCAATGGCATAAAAGCCGGATATAAGCTTAGCTATAGTAGACTTTCCAGAGCCTGAAGAACCGACCAGTGCATAGGTTCTGTTCCCTTTAAGACTGAAACTTAATGAATTTAATATAGGCTGATTCTCAACATACGAAAAGCTCACATTGTCAAACTCTATGTCGGTTGAACTCATATCATCAACAGTTCCCGGCACAAATTTTTTGTTTTCCATTTCTACAAATAATTTTTCAAGCTTAGTCACTGCCATATTTGCTTTTTCATAATACATACCGATAAACATTATCTTCATAAAAGCTCCGAACATAAGCCCTGCAAAACACGCAAAGAATATAACATTGACAAGAACGATATCGGCATTTGCCCCCTTGTGCAGATAATGTATGGCAAACGGCACCGTAAAGGCTGTAAACATCATAAATATGACTTGAAAAGATATATAAGGCACACGGCAGGATATGGTATAGTTGAATGCCAGCCTTGAATAATCGGAAATACATTTAAATAATGAATTGAAATTTTCAATTCCGGTATTAAATATCTTAACCACCTGCATTCCACGCACATACTCTACAGTTTCAGCGTTCATTTTTTCTAAGGATTCGTTATACAGCTTCATAAATTCACGATCGCCCATCATACCTTTAACCAACAGCATAGCAAGCAAAGTAATGACTGTAATAAATATTCCCAGACGATAATTCACCACAAACATAACAGCTATCAAAAGTATCGGGAGTACAACGGCAACTGTAGTATCCGGAATCAAGTGTGCCACTATATTATGTGTTTCCTCCGTATTGTCGTCTATAAGCTTTCTGATTTTACCGGACTGGTTCATATCAAAAAAAGAAAATGATGCAGAAAGCAGCTTTTCAAGCCCCGTTTTTTTCATATTGGTTTCCACCCTGAAAGCTAAAAGATGGCTTATAACCAAAGATAATATATATGTTATCAATCTTATAAGCATCAGCAAAATTATAATTAACGAATACTTAAGACCAAGTTCGGGATTTTTATCAACCGTCAAGGCATACAGCACCTTATAGAAAAAATAAAAAGGCAGGACTATCAATACAGCCGATATTGCAGAAAAAATTATCGACAATCCCACATTTAATTGTTTTTCCGGAGCATATTTTAATATCTTTTTTAATGCTTCCATTTTACTTAACCTCCGTAAATAATTATTAAATAATAATTTCAGTTTTCTGTCGCCAATTAGGTTTTTTTGCATTTTTTGACATATATATGCAAAAAATAAATAAAAGCGACGTTACTGTCGCTCTTATTTTATCACCAAGAAAAGTTTGTGTCAACTAACTTTAAATTATTTTAATCATATATTTTAATATTTTATACTCTCCTGAAATCACAGTCTGACAGATGGTCGTTAACCATTCCTACCGCCTGCATAAACGAGTATACAATAGTTGAGCCGACAAATTTAAAGCCTCTTTTTTTCAAATCCGTACTGATTTTGTCGGAAAGATTCGTATTTACGGGAACTTCGGTAATCAACTTCCAAGAATTTATTATAGGCTTATGATTTACAAACCCCCATAAATAATCGCTGAAAGAGCCGAATTCCTCACACACCTTAAAATACGCCTTTGCATTTGCTATAACAGCTCTTATTTTCAATCGATTACGTATGATTTTTTCATTATTAAGCAGAGTTTCCACTTTTTCATCATCGTAATTTGCCACAATTTCAGGAATAAAATTATCAAAGGCTTCACAAAGGGCTTCCTTTTTCTTAAGTATGATAAACCAGCTCAAACCTGCCTGCATTCCCTCTAAACAAAGCATTTTAAACAGTTCCTTATCATCAAATACCGGAATACCCCACTGTTTATCGTGATATTCCTGTTCAAGACTGCTGTGATTTCCCCAAACACATCTTTTTATTTCCTTATCCACAATAAATTATATGATAATTATGCAATTTAATTATCACACACTCCTTGTATAATGTATTTAGGTTATTCAAGGGATACCTATAAACCCTTAGACCTACTTCTTTACATCTCCGTTCCGATAGGAGATAATTGTTTTATTAGATGACTGGTCTCCCAATCTGAAATATTTCTATTTATTTTTCCAATCCTATTCAAACTTATCGATGGCAAATAGAGATTCTACCTATTATGGAATATTTTGTCAAGTGCTTTAATATTTTTCATAAATTTTTCATTTATATATTTTTTTGAAAGGATAGCTATCGCAATTTCGTCAGTGTACCGACAGGTTTATTTCCCTTAAATGTGTAGGATAACTTAATTTATTTATGTAAGAAAGCGAAAAAACTATTCTATAAAATATAATAAAAATTCCGATTTTTAATATCAGTTTGAAAAATATTCCCCACTTTATTCCCTACCTATGCTATAATGAACATAGGGAATAAAGTGGGGAATAAAGTGAGGAATAAATTTATGAATAAATATAGTGAAATTATAAATAATATTGTTAATCGCAGTACAGAAGAAGAGTGGTTTGAATTAAAGGAAAATTGGTTTGAAGCACATGGAATAGGTGAATATATATCCGCTTTGTCAAATGCGGCGGCAATTTGCAGGAGGGAATTTGCATATCTTATTTGGGGTGTCAGTGATGAAACGCATGAAATTGTAGGGACTAAATTTGATTTTAGAAGGACTGTTAAGAAAGAGCCTTTGGAACATTATTTAGCCCGACAAACAACTCCCGATATAGCATTTTCTTTTTATGAAGTGAATTTTGAAGCAAAGAGATTGGTTTTATTGGAAATTCCTAAGGCTAAAAATACCCCTACATCTTTTGACGGCATTAGGTATATACGAATAGGTTCCAGTAAGGTTAATGTGGCAAAATATCCCGATAGAGAAGCAAGTTTATTTGAAATTCTAAGAAATAAGGAGAAAACAATTGAAAATATTGAATCTGAATACCAAGATTTAACATTTGAAAGAT
>CAUUFM010000054.1:0-6946 GCA_963544505.1 uncultured Lachnospiraceae bacterium
CTTCGCCTTTGGCTCGTTTTCGCTAAGTTCTCTGCCTCTCTCCGGCTATTCCTCACAGATTCACCCACAAAGCGGGACGAACACCGAGAGAAACGTAGTTGACAAGAAAGCCGTACTCATGGACGTTGCCGCCAAATTCTACATCGTCGGCAACATACTGATAGAGGCCGGGCGAACGAAGCCAATACCACCACGCCCAACCATATTTACTTTGGCTATCTTCCCACCAAGCATTAAATTCTTGTTCTGATTTAACATAGCCTTTCTCTAATTCTATCCTTTTTGCTTCTCCTAATGCGTATTCCGTGATATTTGCCGTTCTTTCTTTATCTGTCTTAAAATACTTAAAAGCCTCATCTATGCTTAATAAAAACACCTTGTCCTTGGTAGTATTTCCGCCTTTTGTTTTCCATATCTCATTATCCTTGTTTTCTACCGCGGTTATGCTGATTTTCTTCTTATCTTTGTCATTAAAAGCGGCTTTGATAAAAATTTTATTAAGCCATTTCCTTATTGTACTATTCTCCCACGTGATATCCGCACGTTCTTTATTATACGGCTTTACATCCAAGACTTTTTTGCTGATTAACAAGGCTTTATTCCCCTTCTTCTCTAGCACCTGCCATTCTATCTTTTCTTTGCCGTTCTTTTTATTTCCGTCCTGTTCATACTTTCCGAAATATACCGTATCCCCCACCTTTATGCTCTTTGAAAGCTCCTTTGTCTTTGCCTGTGTTACTGTGACTGCACTTGTCGCTAAAAATGTCAATCCAAGCACCAATGCCGCCTTTTTTATAAATTTCTTAAACATATTTTTACCTCTCTTTCATAAATCAAAATACCAACTCTAATGTCAAGTCCTTTTCACGAATTTATTGTATGTATTTAATACATTTTTAATCAGGATCTACAATAAATATCCTATTTAAGTCTTTATAGGTAAATCTAATCCCACAACTCATCATCAAACATAGGATATACAACGTATTATATAATAAATCAAATAAATATTCAAGCCTTGTGCTTTCATATTTTCAGCTATATATACGCCAATGATAAATATATTGTCCGTCAGTTTTATATTTTTAAGTCACTTTTGATACATCATATTTTTAAAAATAATCAAAATTGTGATAATTTTTTTATTGAAAAATTAAAGATTTCAAGTTATTATATATGAGTTAAGGCTTTGCAGAATTTGCAATGCTTTAATTTATTTTTGATTTTAAAAAATGAGGAGGTCTACTTAATGTCAGATTCAAAGTTTACACCGAGAGATACACAAATAGCTATAAAAACTATAAAGGACTATTTTCAGATAAATCTTGCCAAATCATTAAATTTATATAGAGTAACGGCTCCGTTGTTCGTAAGACCGCAAACCGGACTTAACGACAATCTCTCAGGAGTGGAAAAAGCGGTGAATTTCAGTATCAGAAAATACGATATAGATGTGGAAATAGTACAGTCATTGGCAAAATGGAAAAGACAGGCTCTTAAAAACTACGGTTTTAATATGCACGAGGGCATTTATACCGATATGAACGCCATCAGAGCTGATGAAGAATTGGACGAGCTGCACTCAATCTATGTTGACCAGTGGGACTGGGAAGCTATTATAAACGATAATGAACGAAATGAGAGCGTCTTAACCGATACTGTCAAGAAAATCTATGAGATTTTTAAAAACACGGAAAAGATGATATCAGAAAAATATCCGTCACTTCCCTGCAATAAATTACCTGATGAGATTACTTTTATTCATTCTGACGAACTGCTTAAGATGTATCCTAATCTTGAGCCTGATGAACGTGAAAAAATGATTTCAAAGGATAAGAAAGCGGTGTTTATCATAGGAATAGGAGAAAATTTATCTGACGGTAAACCGCACAGCTTAAGGAGTCCCGACTATGATGACTGGAAACTCAATGGAGATATTATTTTCTGGAATCCGATAATAAACAATTCAATTGAGCTTTCAAGTATGGGAATAAGGGTAAATAAAGACTCCCTGATTTCTCAGCTTGAAATTGCAAAAAAAACTGACAGATTAACACAGGACTATCATAAAGCTCTGATAAATAACGAGCTTCCGCAAACAATAGGAGGAGGAATCGGGCAATCCAGAATTTGTATGTTTTTCTTGCAAAAAAGACATATAGGAGAGGTGCAATGCTCTATCTGGGATAACGATACGGTAGAAGCTTGCAAGCGACAAAAAATCAATTTATTATAAATAATTCAACTTTTAAGGAGGAGCTTTTATAATGGCAAATAAACTGATAGAATTGCAAAATATAAGTAAAAGCTTTGATAACGAACTGATAATTGATGATCTTAATTTATACATAAATGAAAACAGATTTTTGACGCTGTTAGGTCCGTCAGGTTGTGGAAAAACTACCACTTTACGTATAATCGGCGGTTTTGAAACTCCCGATACGGGCAAGGTGATATTGGAGGGAAAAGATATTACTATGCTTCCTCCTAACAAAAGACCCCTAAACACGGTTTTTCAGAAATACGCATTATTCAGCCATATGAATGTTGCTGAAAATATTGCTTTCGGCTTAAATATAAAGAAAAAAAGTGCGGAATATATAAAAGACAAGATAAAATATGCCCTCAAGCTTGTCAATTTAAATGGCTATGAGAACAGGAATATAAGTGCATTAAGCGGCGGTCAACAGCAAAGAATCGCCATTGCAAGAGCCATAGTAAACGAGCCTAAAATTTTATTGCTTGACGAGCCTTTGGGGGCTCTTGACTTAAAGCTTCGTCAGGATATGCAATATGAGCTGATTCGTTTAAAAAATGAGCTCGGCATAACCTTTGTTTATGTTACTCACGATCAGGAGGAGGCTCTTACTATGTCCGATACCGTGGTCGTAATGAACCGGGGCTACATTCAACAAATAGGAACACCCGAACAAATCTATAATGAGCCTGAAAATGCCTTCGTGGCGGACTTCATCGGGGACAGTAATATTATAGACGGAATAATGATACAAGATGCGTTGGTTGAAATATTGGGAGTGAAATTTCCCTGTGTAGATATCGGGTTCGGAATAAAAAAACCTGTCGATGTGGTAATAAGACCCGAAGATATTATTCTTACAAAGGATAACGAGGGCTTATTAAACGGGGTTGTTTCTCATACAATTTTTAAAGGCGTACACTATGAAATGGAGGTTCTTGCAAACGGTTTTGAATGGCTGGTTCAAAGCACCGTTATGCACCCTGTCGGTGAAAAGGTCGGAATAAATGTAGATCCTTTTAATATCCAGATAATGCATAAGCCGGTATCCGAAGATGAGGAGGTACTGGTTACAGATGAATAAAAAATCCCTATCTATACCATATATCATATGGGCTGTATCCTTTATAGTAATACCTCTGTTTTTAATTATATATCACGCTTTTACAAACGAATATCAGATATTCAGCGTGGATAACTTTATAAATATTTGCAATAAAACAGTGCTTGCCACTTCTCTTTTATCACTGTTTCTATCTGCAATATCCACTTTTTTCTGTTTATTGATAGGCTACCCTACAGCATATTTCCTTAGCAAACTTCCTCAAAAATATGGAAAACTGATTACAGTCCTGCTTATTTTGCCTATGTGGATGAATTCATTGCTTAGGACTATGTCCTGGATGGTATTGTTGGAAAAAAAAGGATTAATCAATTCCTTTTTACAGGCTTTAAATCTTCCGACAATTCATATAATAAACACTCCTACAGCTGTAATAATAGGAATGATATATGATTTTCTGCCGTTTATGATTTTGCCGATTTATAATTCATTATGCAAGATACAGCAAAACACCATAGAGGCGGCTTGGGATTTGGGCGCGGACGGATTTAAAACATTTACGAAAATAATCTTTCCGTTAAGCTTTCCCGGTGTGATTAGCGGAATATCAATGGTATTTATTCCTACACTCACAACCTTTGCAATATCCGATCTTTTAGGCGGCGGAAAAATTCTGCTTCTCGGCAACTTAATTGAACAGCAATTCAAACAATTAAATGATAAAAATGTCGGTTCCGCCCTCTCATTTATATTAATGATTTTTATATTCCTGACAATTACTATTACATCAAAGGTAAACAGAAATATGGAGGATTCAATATTGTGAATAAGAACAGTACATTATCAAAAATATATCTATTTTTGATTGGAATAATTCTCTATGCACCGATTGTAATACTGATATTTCTGTCATTTAATTCATCAAAGCATAGAAGCGTTTGGGGCGGATTTTCACTAAAATGGTACATCAGCCTTTTTCAAAACGAAGAAATATTAAGCTCCTTATACACCACGCTTATAATAGCTGTTCTATCAGCTCTTATAGCTACCATTATCGGAACATTGGCTGCAATCGGTATAAGCAATACAAAGAAAAAAAGCCAAACTGTGATTATGGCTGTAACGAATATCCCTATGCTGAACAGTGATATCGTTACCGGTATTTCGCTGATGATGGTCTTTATGTCCATTTTTGAAATAATAAGAAGAATATTTAATATACAACTGAATATGGGTTTAGGGAGTATTTTGATTTCCCATATTACATTTAACATTCCCTATATTATATTAAGCGTCCGTCCTCATCTTAAAAAAATGGATAAAACTACTTATGAGGCGGCACTTGACCTTGGAGCATCTTCCTTTTATGCTTTTCATAAAATAGTATTAAAGGAGCTTTCTCCCGGAATATTTTCAGGCTTTCTGTTAGCAATTACAATGTCATTAGATGATTTTATTATTACTTATTTTACCAAAGGACCCGGAATAGATACTCTGTCAACCAAAATTTATTCAGAGGTTAAAAAGGGCATAAAACCGGAGATATATGCGTTATCTACAATTATGTTTATGACTATTTTAATATTATTGCTTATAATCAATTATCTGTCCGATAAGAAAAACAACCTTAAGAATAAATAGGAGGATTTAATAATGGCTGTTAAAAAATACGCATTGTTTACTTTTATAATCTTAAGTATACTCTTTTTATTTTCTTGTAAAAGCAAAGAAATCACAGGTCAAAAAATCGTAGTGGCAAACTGGGCTGAATATGTCGATCCTGATGTAATAGATGAATTTGAGGAGAAAACGGGAATTAAGGTGATATATGAAGAATTTGATACAAATGAATCTATTTATCCGAAAATTGAGCTGAATACCGCAAATTATGACCTTATCTGTCCGTCTGATTATATGATAAATAAGATGATAGAAAATAATCTCCTGCAAAAAATAGACTTTAACAATATCAAAAACTATAAAAATATAGATAAAATCTATGTTGAAAAATCAAAGAGCTTTGATCCCACCGGCGAATACTCTATTCCATACTGCTGGGGAACTGTAGGAATACTATATAACAAAAATATGATAAAAGAGCCGGTTGACAGCTGGGATATTCTTTGGGATAAGAAATATAAGGACGATATTTTAATGCAGGCATCGGTTAGAGATGCCTTTATGGTAGCCTTAGCAAGAAACGGTCATTCCATAAACAGCGTTGATGATAAGGAATTGCAAAAGGCAAGAGATGATTTAATAGAGCAAAAACCTATTGTACAAGCCTATGTGATAGATCAGGTCAGGGATAAAATGATAGGAGAAGAGGCGGCTCTTGGAGTGATTTATTCAGGAGAGGCTCTTTTTACAAAAATGGCGAATAATAATTTGGAATATGTTATCCCGAAAGAGGGCTCTAATATTTGGATAGATTCTTGGGTTATACCGAAATCTGCAAAAAACGTTTCGGGTGCGGAAAAATTTCTTGACTTTTTATGTGAGCCTGAAATCGCCTATAAAAATTTCAAGTATATTACATATTCCACTCCCAATAAAGCGGCAAAGAACCTGATTAAAGATGAATTTATGCTAAACAGCATTGCCGCCTTTCCTACAGAGGAGCAATTAAAAAATTGTACCGCATATAAATATCTGGGAAAGAAAAATGAAGCCCGTTATATAAAGTACTGGAATGAAGTACAGGCATATAATTAATTTATACTATAATTTAAAGAAAGAGAAAATACCTATGAAAAAATTTTTAATATTTGCAATGGCAATAATTTCTTGTTTTGTAATAAGCTCCTGTGAGAAAAAACATTTAAGCTCCGTTCAATATTCCAATCTTCTTGATAAGGAAAGTATTGAATATACAAAAGACTCACTGTCAAAGGCTGATATAAGTGAAGCTGACATAACAAAATTTTTGGAAAGCGTAGCTATTTACAACCAAACCGTTCCTACAAATACTCTAATTAAAAGCGGTTATAAAAGCGAACCTCCTAAATACGATATTGAAGCCATACAAAATAGCTGGAATGAAAAATATCCCGATTTCATCGGATATAATTGTAGAATTACATCATTTTCTTTATTTAAAGGTTTTATAGAAATCGGAAATATTGACAAGGATATTACGCCTTACAATCTTGCATTTGATATAAACTCAATAGAAAACAGTCCGAATCAAATATTTGACGATGAAACTTTTATTTCTTTCAAAAATTTTTATGCTGAAATTCCTACGAAAAATACTTCAAACACCAAAGAGCATATTGATGTGGCTCTTAAATATTTTAATGATAAGCAGATTAAATTTAAGGCTAATAAAAGAGCAGCTCTTATATCTATGTTTTTTCATTCTAACATAGATGAAAATGAAAACACATTGTTTATAGGTCATACCGGCTTACTTGTGACACAAGATGACAACAGCCTGTTATTTATAGAAAAACTGTCTTTTGAAGATCCCTATCAGGTTATAAAGTTTCCTGACAGAACAAAGCTTAATGAATATTTAATGAAAAAATATGATGTATCATTTGATGAAAACACTGCAAAACCGTTTATTATGGAAAATGATAAAATAATGGAAGGATATGCTCCTATTGATAGTGAATGAAAAT
>CAUUFM010000055.1:0-6856 GCA_963544505.1 uncultured Lachnospiraceae bacterium
AAGATAGAAATAGGTGAGGAACAGGCATCTATAATAGAGGTACAGGCTTTAATGCTTGATGATGATGATTTTACCGATGCGATAAGAAACCATATACGAAACGGTGACAGTGCGGTTCGTGCGGTAATGAAGCAGGGGCAAAGTACCGCCGATGAGTTTTCCGCTATGGAAGATGAATATTTTAAGGCAAGAAGTGCGGATATTTTAGATATTACATACAGGTTATCAGGCATCTTGAGCAAAAGTTTAAATAATGACTTTAATTTTGATTATCCGGTGATACTTATAGCGGACGACTTAAGTCCGAGTGAAACCGTACAATTACCGAAGGATAAAATTTTGGCTTTTGTCACAAGAAAGGGCTCACTTAACAGCCATACGGCAATACTTGCAAGGACTCTTAACATTCCGGCTCTTGTTCAAAGTGACATAGATTTAGCCGATGAAAATAATGACGTATCTATGGTGGTTGACGGGATAAACGGAGTTTATTATATTGAACCCGATGAGGACATATTAAATAAGGCAAAAGAGCTGAAATTTGAACTTGATGAGAAGGCTTTGAATCTTGAAAAATATAGAGGGGTTGAAACCGTCACAAAATCAGGTAAAAAAATCAACCTATACGCCAATATAGGCTCAAGTGAGGACGCCGAAACGGCGGTGAAAAATGATGCCGAAGGCGTGGGACTTATGCGCAGTGAATTTTTGTATTTGGGAAGAGAGAGCGAGCCTACGGAAGATGAGCTGTTTTCGGCATATAAGAAGACAATAGATAATTTGCAGGGCAGAAAGCTGATTATAAGAACCCTTGATATAGGAGCTGATAAAAAGGTGGCGTATTTTAATATGGCTACAGAAGAAAATCCGGCTCTCGGAGTTCGTGGAGTGAGATTTTATAAGGTATATGCCGATACATTTAAAAGACAGATGAGGGCTATTTACAGGGCGGCGGTATTCGGTGATGTTTCCGTGATGTTTCCTATGATAATATCGGTAAATGAAGTGAGGGAATTAAAGGCTGTGTGTGAGGAGGTAAAAAAATCCTTAAAAGATGACGGTATAGATTTTAAAGATTTTGAATTCGGTATAATGATAGAAACGCCTGCGGCGGCACTTGTAAGTGATGCTTTGGCAAAGGAAGTGGATTTTTTCAGCGTGGGTACAAATGACCTGATTCAATATACTTTGGCACTTGACAGGCAAAACTCGGCTTTAAGCGATATATATGACATTAATCATAATGCAATTATTACTTTACTTGAAATGATAGCTGAGAATGCGAACAATGCGGGAATTTGGGCAGGTGTTTGCGGAGAGCTTGCAGGAGATTTAAGCTTTACGAAGAGGCTTATAGATATGGGATATAAGGAGCTGTCCGTATCTTCAGGTAAAATCCTGTCGTTAAGAGCGACAATCAATAATTTATAAGGAGATGTTTATATGAAAGAACTTAGCTATGTAATAAAAGATGAGCTGGGAATACACGCAAGGCCTGCCGGTAATTTGGTCAAGCTTGCGAGCGGTTTTTCCAGTGAAATAACCATTATAAACGGCGATAAAACAGCCGATGCGAAAAAAATTTTAAATGTGATGAAGCTTGCGGCATCTAAGGGTACCGATATAAAGGTGACCTTTTCAGGAGCTGATGAAGCTGAGGCATTTGATGCCATAGGCAAATTTTTAAATGATAACTTATAAATCAAAATTAAAAAGTAGGAGGTAGTGTATGAAAACGTTGCAAAGGTTGGGCAAGTCTTTAATGATTCCGGTGGCCTGTTTACCGATAGCCGGTATTCTGATGGGTATAGGATATTGGATAGACCCGTCAGGCTGGGGTGCCAATAATATTGTGGCTCTGCTTTTAATTAAGGCAGGCGGTATACTGATTGAAAATATGGCTATATTGTTTGCAATAGGTGTGGCTGTCGGTATGTCCGATGACGGACACGGAACGGCGGGACTTGCCGGTATAGTGTCTTGGCTCACTATTACCACAATGCTTAACAGTGCGGTAGTGTCAACCATAGTGGGAGGAGAGGCAAATCCCGCATTCGGCAAGATTTCCAATCAGTTTATCGGTATTTTATGCGGTCTTATAGCTTCTTATTGCTATAATAAGTTTTATAAGGTCGAAGTGCCGGAGTTTTTAGGATTTTTTGCAGGCAGAAGATCCGTTGCCATAATGACCGTTGTAGTATCGCTTATAGTGTGTATTCCGTTGTTTTTTGTATGGCCTTTAGTGTATACATTATTGGTGAATTTCGGTAAATCTATTTTGGGAATGGGAGCTGTCGGAGCCGGTATTTACGGTTTCCTTAACAGGTTATTGATTCCTGTAGGGCTGCACCACGCATTAAACAGTATTTTCTGGTTCGATGTGGCAGATGTTAATGATCTTGCAAAATTCTGGGGAAGTGCGGAAGGAGGAATAAAGGGTGTAACAGGTCAGTATATGACAGGATTTTTCCCCGTTATGATGTTCGGTCTTCCGGGTGCCGCTCTTGCTATGTATCATACGGCAAAGGATAATAAAAGAAAGATAGCCGGAGGTATATTGTTCTCAGCAGCTCTATGTTCTTTCTTTACCGGTGTTACCGAGCCGCTTGAGTTCGCATTTATGTTCTTAGCTCCGGTACTATATTTGGTTCATGCGATATTGACAGGTATTTCCGTATTTGTATGTGCCTTATTGCCTGTTAGAGCGGGCTTTCAGTTCTCGGCAGGATTTGTAGACTGGTTCTTATCCGCAAAGGCTCCGTTCGGTATGAACACACTTATGCTTATACCGATAGGGATAGTATTCTTTGTTGTTTATTATGTAGTATTCAGAATAATAATTAAGGCTATGGACTTAAAGACACCGGGTCGTGAAGATGATGATGAAGATTTGAAAGCCGATATTTCAAACAGTGATTATGCCGCAGTGGCAAGGATAATTATGGAGGGTATAGGCGGTGCGGATAATGTGGCATCAGCCGACAACTGTATTACAAGATTGCGACTTGAGGTAAAGGACAGACTGCTTGTAGATGATGCAAAGATCAAGTCGGCAGGGGTTGCCGGTGTTATTCGACCGGGAAAGACCAGTGTGCAGGTAATAATCGGACCTAAGGTGCAGTTTGTTGCAGATGAGTTTAAAAAATTGATGTAGAAATAAAATATTTAAAGTGAAAAATTATATATTGATTTAACGAAAAAACATACCGATCTTTC
This sequence comes from uncultured Lachnospiraceae bacterium, assembly GCA_963544505.1. GTDB lineage: Bacteria > Bacillota > Clostridia > Lachnospirales > Lachnospiraceae > CAUUFM01. The sequence continues at coordinate 3,217 of CAUUFM010000055.1, forward strand.
AGCTGAAAGGTCGGTATGTTTACATTTAAGATATTTTTATAATATGGACAGGCATAGAAAGTGCAACTTTTTATTTTTTACGCAACACTTTTAAGTCTTTTAAGATAGTTAGCTATAATTTGCCTATATTGAAAGTTTACTTTCATATAGGCAAATTCAGCGAACTATCAATTTAATCGGTATTAACAAAATTACAAAAATATTAAAAAATCCGCTTAATATTACAATATATTCCAATATAGACACTTTAATGAATAAATCCAATATAAGTATTATTGAAACATAAATAACAACAGATATAATAATTTGAGCTATGCCTGATTTTTTATCTTTTATCAGTTTTGCAAAATAAAATGCTATACAAACAAAGATGAGACATATTACATATTGTGAATTTGTGATAAATACGACTATTTTTCTATTTTTTTCTAAACCCTCTAAATTATGACCGAAAAAAGTGTATTGAAGCAGGTATTGGCTTAATGTGTATAAAAGGGAATTTATTAGAAATATAAGGTGTTTTTTAAATATATTATATATTTTGTTCAAAGCTTCCATAAACAGTAGTCCATTCTTTTGATATAGATGTTATTTTTCGTTCTAAAATATATGCAAATAACAATGATCTGCTCAATATATTTAATCTAACATAAATAGTTTATATAGTCAATTATCTTATATCTTTATTGATTTTTCAAGTAAAACCTATTATAATCTGATTTTGGAATGTTGTTTTATTGTAAGATTAACATAGGAGTGAAAAATTTGGCAAAAAGGATAAATGATGATAAAAAATATATAAAAATCAGGGGGGCAAGTGAGCATAACCTTAAGAATGTGAGCCTTGATATACCCAGAAATGCATTTGTGGTATTCACCGGATTGTCGGGCTCGGGGAAGTCTTCTTTAGCCTTTGATACTATATATGCGGAGGGGCAAAGGAGATATATGGAATCTCTTTCATCTTATGCCAGACAGTTTTTAGGACAGATGGAAAAGCCTGATGTGGAGAGCATCGAGGGGTTGCCTCCCGCAATATCAATAGACCAGAAATCAACCAACAGGAATCCCAGATCAACTGTGGGAACGGTTACGGAAATATATGATTATTTCAGACTCTTATATGCACGTGTCGGCATACCTCATTGCCCTAAATGCGGCAAGGTGATAGAAAGACAGAGCATAGATCAGATGGTGGAAAAAATAATGGAGCTTGAAGAGGGTACGAAGATTCAGCTGCTCTCTCCCATAGTCAGAGGGAAAAAGGGTACACACGAAAAGGTGCTTGCAAGTGCCGTTAAAAGCGGATATGTAAGGGTCAGAATAGACGGCAGCTATTATTCGTTGTCAGAGGAGATAAGCTTAAATAAGAATACCAAGCATAACATAGAAATAGTGGTTGACAGGCTTGTGATAAGGCAGGGAATAGAGCACAGACTGACCGATTCCGTTGAAAACGTTCTAAGGCTTTCTGACGGATTGCTTCTTCTTGATGTTGTGGGACGGGAGGAGATGAATTTCAGCGACAGTTTTTCCTGTCCCGACTGTGCTATAAATATCGAAGAGATAGAGCCGAGGAGCTTCTCTTTCAACAATCCTTTCGGAGCGTGTCCTATATGTAGCGGAATAGGATATAAAAGTGAGTTTGATATAGATTTGATAATTCCTGACAGGTCGCTTAGTATCAATGAGGGAGCTATAACGGTTATAGGTTGGCAGTCAAGTAATGCACAGGGCAGTTTTACAAATGCGTTGCTTAATGCTATGGCTGAAAAATATAAATTCAGTGTGGATATCCCGTTTGAACAACTGGATAATGATATACAGGATAAGATAATCTACGGCACGAGGGGAGAAAAGGTATTAGTCAAATATAACGGACAGAGAGGATATGGGGAGTATGACATAGCCTTTGAGGGTCTGCTTGAAAACTGTCAGAGAAGATATTCCGAAACGGTGTCGGAGATGATGAAACAGGAGTATGAGGCATTTATGCGAATGATTCCCTGTAATGCCTGCAAGGGAAAAAGGCTTAAAGAAACCTCGCTTGCCGTAACCGTAAGTGATATGAATATCTATGATTTAACAGCACTGTCAATCAAAAAACTTAAGTCTTTTTTGGATAATATAAGCCTTGAAGGAAGCAGGGCGAACATAGGAGAGAGGATTTTAAAAGAGATAAATGCACGTATAGGTTTTTTAATAGATGTGGGACTTGATTACCTGACACTTGCAAGGACTACAGGCACTTTGTCGGGAGGAGAGGCTCAAAGAATAAGGCTGGCAACACAGATAGGTTCGGGGCTTGTGGGAGTGGCTTATATTTTAGATGAACCGAGTATAGGGCTTCATCAAAGAGATAACGACAAACTTTTATCGGCTTTAATTCAGCTGAAAAATTTAGGGAACACTCTTATAGTGGTGGAGCACGATGAGGATACTATAAGGGCGGCTGATTATGTGGTGGACATAGGACCGCTTGCAGGGGAACACGGGGGAAATGTGATAGCCACAGGTACTGCTAAGGATTTGATGAAATGTAAGGAATCAATCACAGGTGCTTATCTTAAGGGGAAATTAAAAATAGATGTGCCTAAAAAACGACGAGTATTTGCGGAATGTTTGAATATAAAGGGAGCAAGGGAAAATAACTTAAAGAATGTAGATGTTAATATTCCTATAGGTGTATTTACCTGCGTTACGGGAGTATCGGGTTCAGGCAAAAGCTCACTTATAAATGAGATTTTGTATAAGGCATTGTCAAAAAAACTTAATCGTGCGAGGCTTATAGCAGGAGAACACGACAGTATAGAAAATGTTGATCTGCTTGATAAGGTAATATGTATAGACCAGTCACCTATAGGCAGGACTCCGAGGTCAAATCCCGCCACATACAGCGGAGCATTTGATATAATAAGAGATTTATTTGCAGGAACACTTGAGGCTAAGAGCAAGGGTTATAAGAAAGGACGTTTCAGCTTTAATGTAAAGGGTGGAAGGTGTGAAAACTGTTCAGGAGACGGAATAATTAAGATAGAGATGCATTTTTTACCCGATATCTATGTTTCTTGTGATGTATGCAAGGGAAAAAGATATAACCACGAAACCTTGGAGGTAGAATATAAGGGAAAAACTATATATGATGTACTTGAGATGACAGTAGAAACGGCTCTTAAATTTTTTGAAAATGTACCGACATTAAGGAGAAAATTGGAGGCATTAAATGAGGTTGGACTGTCTTATATTAAGCTGGGTCAGCCCTCTACAATGCTGTCGGGCGGTGAGGCTCAGAGGGTGAAGCTTGCGTATGAGCTTAGTAAAAGAAGCACCGGAAAGACCATTTATATTTTAGATGAGCCTACTACAGGACTGCATTTTGCCGATGTACATAAGCTTATTGATATTTTGCAAAGGCTCACTGATCACGGGAATACCGTGGTTGTAATAGAGCATAACCTTGATGTTATAAAGACGGCGGATTATATCATTGATATGGGACCTGAGGGGGGAGACGGCGGAGGAAGCGTAGTTGCATTCGGCACTCCGGAGGAAATAATCAAGGTCGAAACATCTTATACAGGAAAATACTTAAAAAGATATATAGTTTAAATTTTCAAAGATTTATTATAAAATTTCAAAT
>CAUUFM010000056.1:0-6805 GCA_963544505.1 uncultured Lachnospiraceae bacterium
TTTTTCTCCTCAAGCTCCAATCTGAATCCGTGTCCCCATACAGATTTTATCAAAACGTTGCTGTTGTTTTCAGTCAATTTTTTACGCAGTCTTTTTACCAAATCATCAGTAGCCCTGCTGTCCGCATCAAAATCATACTGCCATACATTTTTTAACAGCTCATCACGAGATACAGCCTTTTCTTTATTGTGTATCATATATGACATAAATGAAAGCTCCGTCGGTGTAAAATCTATAAATTTTCCGTTTCTGGACACCCTTTTATTATGTGTATCTATTTCAAGATCTCCATAAATCAAACTGCTGTTATCCTCCGGCACACTCATATTATGCTCAAGCTCAATACGTCGAAAGATGGATTTTACTCTGGCAACCAGCTCCATTGGAGAAAACGGCTTTGCAAGATAATCATCGCTTCCCATAGTAATTCCGGTGATTCTGTCAAGCTCGGAATCTCTTGCCGAAACTATAATAATCGGAACATTATGTTTTTCTCTAATCATAGAACAAAGGCTAAGACCGTCCGTTCCGTTCATCATAATATCTAAAATAATCATATCGGAAGGCTCCGTGTCAAAACGTTCATATAAAGAATCGCCGTCCTCAAATCCCACTACGTCATAACCCTCATTTTTTAAAAACATAGTCATCAAATCTCTTATATTCTTTTCATCATCTGCTAAATAAATTTTCTTTTTCAAAATATCAGTTCTCCTTTGCACTTATATTTAGAACTGATATAATGATATAACAGCGCCATTTGCTTGTCAATGCTTTAGTTCCTCAAGCTTTGACACTTTGAAATTTTTGTACAGGCTTTTAAATGAATTCCATTTACTTATTATAAAAATTGTTATATGATATTTAAGAGAAACCGATCTGATACTCAATAATACTTTTAACTTAAAGGAGACCAACAATAATGCTTAACGACCTGAACGTTTTTCTTTTGGATATGGACGGAACCGTTTATCTTGGAGATACCTTAATTGACGGCGCAAAAGACTTTTTAGACACCTTGAAGAGCCTTAAAAAAAATTATATTTTCGTCACAAACAACTCTTCAAAAAGCCCTAAAGCATATATTGAAAAGCTTTATAAGCTTGGTATTAATGTAAAAAGAGAACAAATTTTTACAAGTGCCGATGCCACTATTATTTATTTAAAAGAGCATAACCCCGATATAAAAAATATTTTTCTGCTCGGCACTCCGAGCCTTAAAGAGCAATTTTTATCTTATGACTATAACATAATAGAAAAAAGGGAAGAATTAAATGAATTATTTAAAAATAAAGAGAAAATAGATGAGATAATCTTAGGCTTTGATACTACTCTTACATATGAAAAAATGCACACAGCCTGCGATTTAATCAGAGAAAAAGGCTCATATATCGCCACCCACCCCGACCTTAACTGTCCTTTAAATAACGGGAAAATGATGCCCGATATAGGTGCTATGATTGCGTTCATTAAGGCTTCTACAAAAATTGAACCGACAATAATAGGAAAACCGAGCTGCACTATGATTGACGGACTTTGCAAAAAGTATAATTTCGACAAAAAAGAGCTTCTTATGATTGGAGACAGACTGTACACCGATATTCTGATAGGAAGAGAAGCTGATATAAAAACAGCTCTCGTGTTTTCAGGCGAAACCACAAGAGCTATGTATGATAATTCCAATATTGCCGCCACCTATACCTATGATTCCGTTAAGGAAATAGACAAGGAGCTTAGAAAATTCCTGTAATTATTCCGTTATTATCTACGTCAATATCGTTTGCGGCAGGTTTTTTAGGCAGTCCCGGCATTGTTAAAATACTTCCTGTAAGTGCCACGATAAATCCGGCTCCCGCACTTATTTTAAGATCTCTGACCGTTATATCAAAGTCTTCGGGAGCCCCCAATAATTTGGCATTATCGGAAAAGCTGTACTGTGTCTTGGCTACACAGACCGGCAAATTGTAAAGCCCTAATTTCTCTATCTTTTTAAGGGTTTTTCTTGCCTGCTCACTTAATATTATGCCCCTTGCCCCATAAATTTTTGTAGCTATTTTTTTAAGTTTTTCTTCTATTGAATCCTCAAGCTCATAACAATATGAAAAGTCTTTATTAGACTCTTTTTCACATATATTTATAACCTCTTTTGAAAGTTCTAAAGCACCTTTTCCGCCCTCAGCCCATACATTCGCCTGTATAGCCTTTACACCTGATTTTGCACATTCATCTGCTATTATACGCATTTCTTCGTCCGTATCGTTTTCAAATACATTTATGGCTACCACTACAGGCAGATGATATACATTTTTTATATTATTTAAATGCCTTTTAAGATTCGACATACCGAGCCTTAATTTTTCCGTTTCTCCTAAGCTTTCATCTCCAGAATGATATTTAAGCGCTCTGATTGTAGCCACTATTACCACTGCACTTGGGCTTAATCCCGCCGCTCTGCATTTTATATCCAAGAATTTTTCAGCACCTAAATCAGCTCCGAAGCCCGCTTCAGTAACCACATAATCCGCCAAGCTTAAAGCTGTTTTGGTGGCTATCACGGAATTACAGCCGTGTGCTATATTTGCAAACGGTCCGCCGTGCACTATTGCGGGTGTCCCTATCAATGTCTGAACAATATTCGGTTTTATAGCGTCCTTTAATAATGCCGCCATAGCACCTACCGCCCCTAAATCATTTGCAGTTACAGGCTCGTCATCATAGGTATAAGCCACTATCATTATTGACAGTCTGTTTTTCAAATCCTCTATATCTTTTGAAAGACATAGTATAGCCATCGTTTCAGATGCAACGGTAATGTCGAAATGATCCTCTCTTGTAATTCCGTTTATCTTTCCTCCAAGACCCCCTACAATGTTCCTAAGCTGCCTGTCATTCATATCAACAACACGGTTTAATACAATTTTTCTGTTATCAATGTTAAGGGCGTTCCCTTGAAAAATATGATTATCAAGCATTGCCGCAAGCAGATTGGTAGCAGAACTTATTGCGTGAAAATCTCCGGTGAAATGAAGATTGATATCTTCCATCGGAGCTATCTGAGAATATCCCCCTCCTGTCGCTCCTCCCTTTAATCCGAATACCGGACCTAAGGACGGCTCTCTTAATACGGCGGATACCTTTTTACCTGATAATTTAAGTCCGTCCGTAAGCCCTATTGTTACCGTAGTCTTTCCTTCCCCTTTCGGAGTGGGATTTATTGCAGTTACCAGCACCAACTTTGAGTTTTTATTTTTTTTTACTTCTCTGATATCTATTTTTGCCTTGTACTTGCCGTATAATTCAATATCATCTTCGTTTAATCCGAGACTTTTAGATACCTCTATGATATTTTTAAGTTCAACCCCTCTTGCTATTTCAATATCACTTATCTGTGCCATAACTACCCTCCGTTATATTATTTTTTCGATATATAATAATCTCTAATCTGCACAAGCTTATTATATTACCTGTCAATTCTGATAAGCTCCCTTTCAGAATGGCTGAGTCTTTCAAAGCCTGTTTTTGTGGTAACAAGTAAATCCTCTATACGTACTCCCATTTCTCCCGGTATATAAATTCCCGGCTCTACGGTGAGAAGCATATCAGGCACAATCCTTGTGTTATCCTTCTTTGAAAATCTGGGATTTTCGTGTATTTTAAGCCCCAGACTGTGCCCCAAACCGTGTCCGAAATACTCTCCGAAGCCTCGGCTTGCTATCAAATCTCTTGCAGCCTTATCTATATCCTTTCCCACATAACCCTGTGGGGTTTTTTCATTGATAGCGGAAAAAGCCGCCTCTTGAGCCGCTTTTACGGTTTCATATACAAGCCTTTGTTTATCTGAAATCTCTCCCATAGCCACAGTTCTTGTCATATCGGAACAATACCCGTGATACTTGCACCCGAAATCCATCGTTACGAATTCACCCTTTGCAATCTTCTTTTCCGACGGAACGGCGTGCGGCTTATCACCGTTTATTCCCGATGCCACTATTGTATCAAAGCTTAATTTTTCAGCTCCGTTTACTTTTAAGGCAAGTTCTATCTGTGCCGCCACCTCAAGCTCGGTCATACCTGTTTTTATAACGGTAAGCACGTGGCTGAACGCCTTATCTCCTATGGTTTCAGCCTGTCTTATAAGCTCTAATTCTTCTTTTTCTTTAACACGCCTTATATCGTCCAATTCTTCATTTATCGGCACAAATTTTTCCACATTTTTTAAAGCCTTTTTTATTAAATCATAGTCGGAAAATACAATATACATAGCTTCAAAACCTATAGACTTTATGTTATTATCCTCAGCAATTTTGGCAAGCTCCGTATATATATCATAATCTTTCATAGTGATAATCTCGCAGTTATGCCCCCTTGTTTCCTGCTCACTGCTCACGGTATACCTTGAATCCGTCACCACAAAATATTTACCCTTTGTGTAAACAATCATTCCTTCCCCGCAAAATCCTGTGAAATATCTCATATTAGCCTCATCTGATAACAATATTGCATCAAGCTTTAAATCTTCAATTACCTTATCTATCTTGCTCATTTATTTTTCCTCCTGTTTTTTATAAAAATGATAAATTATTTTTTCCAATCTTCTCTTTAATACTATTTGTATCTCTTCTTTTTTGTCTATAGGTTTCACGACAATGCTCAAAATGCCGAGCCTCTTAGCCCCGTACACATCGGTGAACAGCTGATCTCCGAAAAAAACCGTAGTACAATTATTTTCACACAGGCTTTTCATCGCCGTCAAATATCCGCTTTTTTTAGGTTTCCCGGCTTTAAAAATATAATTATCGGCGTTTACTTTTTTAAAAAAACTTAAAACCCTGTCTTTTTTATTATTTGATATAAGACAGGTCTTAAACCCTATATCTTTAAGCTCTTTAAATAGTTTTACAGCCCTGTCGTCGGCAGGAGCGTTATGCTTTACAAGGGTATTGTCTATATCAAAAATAATAAGCCTGTATCCCTTGTTATAAAGTGAAACAAAATCATAATCATAAACACTTTCTATTATATTGTCCGGATAAAATTTTTTGAGCATACATTCTCCTAACATATAAGATTTCCGTATATCTCATTTACTATTGAGATAGGTGTTCTGTTATCTCCCACTATAATAATATCTGCACTTTTTTTATAGGTTTCACTCCTTGATCTGTACAGAAAACCTATTTGCTCCATTTCCATATCAATTATCATAGGTCTTGAATTCGGATTTTTATTAAGCCTGTTTATTATTTCTCCAAAGCTCATATTTAAGTGTACTATTTTGCCGCTATTTTTCATAAGCTCCAGATTTTCTTTTTGAAGTACACTGCCGCCGCCCGTAGCCACTATGACCTCTTTACCTTTATATTCTTTTATCAGCTTTTCAAGAGCCTTATGCTCCTTTTTTCTAAAGCCCTCTTCTCCTTCAAATTTGAAAATATTTCCGACACTGTTGTTATAAAGGCTTTCTATATACCTGTCCAAGTCTACGAAAGGAAGCTTGGCTTTTTTGGCAAGCTCCGCTCCTACGGTACTTTTACCCGCTCCCATAAAACCGACCAAATATACTATCTTTTTAAGGCTTTCTATGTATTCTTTAACCGGATATTCCTGATTTGTATAAAGCTTAAATGCAGCGGCGGCTTGAAATAAAAGCTGTGTCTTTCCGTCTATAAAAACGGCATTCGCTTTTCTTGCCTGTTTAATAAGTTCGGTTCTTTCGCCTGAATACACAAGATCAAAAACCGTCATATTTTTATTTAAATATGAATCTTCTTTGATAATGGACTCCCTGTTATTCATACCGATACTTGTCGCATTTACCAAAATATCGGTATCGCTTTTAGGCTTATAGGAATCTATACTGCGAATAAGTTTTAATTCAAGCCTGTTTATACCCTCGTAGCTTTTAAGATTATCCGACATTTCACGTGCCTTTTGGAAATTATGGCTCATTCTGTTGCTTAAAATAACGCTCTTTGCACCGTTTACCAAAGCGGCTACGGATAAGGCTCTTCCTGCTCCGCCCGCTCCTACAATCTCCACATTTTTTCCTTTTATGGAAATGCCCTTTGATTGTAATGCCAATATAAAGCCGTGTCCGTCGGTCATCTCTCCGTACATCTCTTTATCCGTGCATCTAACCGTGTTCACGCTTCCGCAAAGAGATGCAAGATTGCTCAATCTGTCAGCCTTTTTTGCCATTTCACTCTTATACGGCATCGTGACGTTAAACCCCTTGAAATTTAATGTGGAAACAGCTTTTAAGCCCTCTTCCAAATTATCAAATTCGCAGCAGGTGTATATATCGTTAATATCATAATAGTTAAATCCGAAATTATAAATTTCAGGAGAGATCGAATGTCTAATAGGTGTACCAATCAGGGTATATATCCCTGTTCTTGCATTTATCTTAATCATCACTTCTATCCAAATTTTCAGCTAAATAACTGATTGCCGATTTATAACCGTAAAAACCCAGTCCTGCTATCACGCCGATACAGGCGGAACTTAAAACCGAGTTATGTCTGAACTCTTCGCTCCTTGCATAAATATTGGAAATATGTACCTCCACGGCAGGAATGTCTACCGCCTTTAAAGCATCATATATAGCATAGCTGTAATGTGAAAAAGCGCCGGCATTTATTATAATGCCGTCAACCTTATCAAAATAGCATTGCTGAACACGGCTTACTATATCCCCCTCTATATTGGACTGAAAAAATTCTATATCTATATCTTTATTTTTTGTATAAGAAACTAATGTATCCATCAGATCATTTAAGGTTTTTTCACCGTAAACCGATCTTTG
>CAUUFM010000057.1:0-6788 GCA_963544505.1 uncultured Lachnospiraceae bacterium
CTTATCGGAAGCAACATACTGGTTACTCCCATTTGAGCCTTTATAGCTCCGTCATTATAACAGACGGCTGAATGAATAATACTCTGTCTATGTACAACAACCTTTATTTTGTCTATATCAATATCAAAAAGCCACTTAGCCTCCATTACCTCTAATGCCTTATTTACCATAGTGGCGGAATCAACAGTTATTTTTCTGCCCATATTCCAATTCGGGTGATTTAAAGTGTCATCTATGCTCACATTTTTTAATTCATCTTGATTTTTTTCAAAAAAAGGTCCTCCTGATGCTGTAATTATTATATGGTCAATATTTTCTTTTTTTTCTCCTATAAAAGATTGTACTATTGCACTATGCTCACTATCTATCGCAAAAACGGACGAACCTGTTTTTTTTGATAACGGCATTAATATATGACCCGCACATACCAAAGTTTCCTTATTCGCTATTCCTATATCATTACCGGACTCAATTACAGCCATAGTCGCTCTGATACCCTGCATACCGACTATTGCATTTATTGCCATATAATAATCGGTATTCCTTAACAAATCAAGCAACAATTCAATATCGGAAAATATCTTACATTTACTGTCTATCAGGGTGTTTTTTAATTTAACCGCCGAATCTTTATTCTGCACATAAACATATTCAGGCAAAAATTCCTCTATCTGTTCCTTTAATAAAATGATATTATTTTTAGCCGATAACAACAAAACCTTAAAATCTTCATCTTTTCTGACTATATCTAAGACCTGTCTGCCGATAGAGCCTGTAGACCCGAGCAACATTAATCCCTTTTTCATAAAATCTCCCTAAATTATTAAGTAAATCAAAACAATATATTTAACAGCATTAAAGTATAATAGACAATCGGGGCTACAAAAATAACACTGTCGAATCTATCCAATACTCCTCCGTGACCCGGAATTAATTTACCGTAATCCTTTATATTGTACTTTCTCTTTATCCCGGAAGCAAATAAATCTCCATATATTGAAACAATAGATGCAAAAAATGCCACTATAGGATAAATATATATATACTTTGAATCTAAATAACCGAGTTTATTAAATATGACAGCATAAATTAAAGAAAGAATAACAGAGCCTATAATTCCGCCTACAGCACCCTCTACGGACTTTTTAGGACTGAGAACGGGTGCAAGCTTCTTCTTTCCAATTAACATACCCACACAGTATGCACAGGTATCCGCACCCCAAGATCCTAAAAATATCAGCCAGACGCAAATAAACCCGTTTTCCAAACCCCTTAGAACATATATGTATGAAAGCATAATCGGTAAATAAATAATGCCCACAATTCCAAGCGTTATTTCCTTTAGTTCTATCTTGGGATATTTGATAACAAAAACAAAACAAATAGCTAAAAAACCTATAATTACAGGTATTTGAAGCAATATAGAAAATCCGTTTATATATAAAATCACATAATATGTCAATGCGGTAATCAGTTCTATAGTAATAATTGAATCAATATTTTTCTTATCTATTTTATGTAATTCAATCATACCTGCAACAGACAACAATAATAAAATCAAGATAAGTATCGCTCCGCCTTGACGGACAGCAAAATATGCAATACTTATCATCACAATTCCGCTTATTAATCTGGTCTTAAACATTATTATGTTCCTCCAAATCTTCTATCTCTTAAGCAGTAGTCGTCTATAGCTCTTTGTAAATCCACATCAAAAAATTCCGGCCAATACTTATCCGTAAAGTAAAACTCACTATAGGCTGATTGCCAAATTAAGAAATTGGATATTCTTTGCTCTCCTCCGGTTCTTATAATTAAATCAGGATCCGGAATATTCTTAGTATCCAGAGCATCTTTAAGCTCATCTATGGTAATATTGCTCTTATTTAAGCTGTTTACAGCCCTTATTATTTCGTCCTGCCCGCCATAATTGATAGCTATTGTCAATTGCAATCCCGTATTATTCTCAGTTTCTCTTTCCAAGTTCTCAATATTATTTATCAATTTTTTGCTTAGAGCTTTCCTATTACCTATTACGAAAAATTTCATATTATTATCAAGCATAGGTTTTATAAACTTAACAAGATAGGTATTAAAAAGACTCATAATTGTGTCCACTTCTATTTTAGGTCTTTTATAATTTTCAGTAGAAAATGCGTAAAGTGTTAAATATTCAATACCTATCTTATCACAATATTGACATATAGGCTCCACTCTTTTAGCTCCCTCTATATGTCCGAAGCTCCTATCCTTACCCATCTTTTCGGCAAATCTTCCGTTACCGTCCATAATTATGGCTATATGTTTAGGTATTTGCATTTTTATCTCCATATATAAAATCCCCCACAATATAATGTGGGGGGATATCCGTTTTATACTGTCATTATTTCTTTAGACTTACTTTCCACATTATTATCGACTTCATCTACAAACTTATCCGTCATTTTTTGCATCTGTTCTTCTAAATCCTTTATTATATCTTCAGATACATCTTCTTTAGACAACTTTTTAATATGGTCGATGGCATCTCTTCTAATGTTTCTGACAGCTACCTTTGCTTCCTCTCCTTTTTTCTTAACGTCTTTGCTCAGCTCTTTTCTTCTCTGCTCCGTTAATTCGGGAAAAACAAGTCTAATAACCTTTCCGTCATTATTAGGTGTAATTCCTATCTCTGATGTCAATATAGCTTTTTCAATAGCTTTTATAGCCGTAGCGTCCCAAGGCTGAATTTGCAATATTCTCGCCTCCGGAACATTTATTCCCGCCATTTGATTAATAGGTGTCATAGTACCGTAATAGTCCACCTTTATCCTATCAAGTATTTTGGGATTTGCCCTGCCGGCTCTTATTGTATCCAGCTCTTCTTTTAAATTTGCCATAGTCTTATTCATTTTTTCTTCGTAAATTTTCAACCTATCGTCCATAATTCCTCCTAAACATTTACTTTTGTTCCGTTAAATTTATCACTTATAGCATTTATTATACTATCTTTTTCATTTAATTTAAATACCAACATAGGCATTTTATTTTCCATTGCCAAAACAGATGCTGTCATATCAACCACCTGAAGACCTTTTTGAACAACTTCTTTAAGAGTGATACTGTCAAATTTTTTTGCATTGCCGTTCTTTAATGGGTCGCTGTCATATACTCCGTCTATAGCCTTTGCAAGCAGGATACTGTCAGCCTCAATTTCTATTGCCCTTAAAACAGTGGCGGTATCTGTAGAAAAATAAGGATGCCCCGTACCTCCTGACAAAAAAACCACCTTTCCGTTATTTAAATCATCAAGCACCCTGTCCTTTACAAAAAGCCCTGCAATATCACCACACTCAAAGCTGTTATAAATTGAGGTCTTAATATCAGCCGTTCTAAAAACCTCCGATACATACACACAATTCATAACCGTAGCCAACATTCCTATAGAATCAGCCTTTGTTCGCTCTATCTCCGTACCTGTTCTGCCTCTCCAAAAATTTCCGCCGCCGATTACTATAGCCACCTGAATTCCCTTATCTATAACAGATTTTACCTGTTTCGCCATATCTTTGCATACGTCTAAATCAAATCCTGTCTTTTTATCTCCGGCTAAAGCCTCTCCGCTTAATTTCAATAATATCCTTTTTAACATACTTTCCCTCCGGGCTTAGACTATTTGACTTAAAAAACTTGTGCCGTCAATTCCGTTAATATCCTTTATTTCAAGATATTCCAATATGGTTGCCGCCATATCGGCATAGGTATGCAATCTATGCAGGTTTACTCCCGCCTTTATTTTCTTTCCGTATACTATCATAGGAACACATTCTCTTGAATGATCAGTACTTGCAGTGCCCGGATCGCACCCGTGATCGGCAGTAATCATCAGCATATCATCAGCAGACATATCAGCTATAAAATCTTTCAACTGAACATCAAACTCCGTAACCGCATTAGCATATCCGTCCACGTCATTTCTATGTCCGTAAAGCATATCAAAGTCTACCAGATTCACAAAACATAAACCTCTAAAATCTCTTTTTTGTACTTCAAAAAGCTTTCTCATTCCGTCATTATTATCCTCATTTACTCCAAGACTTTCTCCAATTCCCTTGCCGGCAAAAATATCATAGATTTTTCCGACACCTATACTCTCATATCCCGCATTCAATATTTTATCAAGCATTGTGTCTTTAGGAGGTATAAGCGAAAAATCGTGTCTATGCGAGGTTCTTTTAAAGCTTCCGCTTTTTCCTATAAACGGTCTTGCTATTACTCTGCCTACCGCGTGCTCCCCTTTTAATATTCCTCTTGCAATCTTACAATACTCATAAAGTTCTTCTATAGGCACAACTTCTTCGTGAGCCGCTATCTGAAATACACTGTCGGCAGATGTATATACTATAAGCTTCCCAGTCCTGATATGTTCATCTCCGTAATCTCTTATTACATCGGTGCCGGAATACGGTTTATTACACAATACTTCTTTTCCGGTTTTTGCTGTAAATTCATCTAATATCTCTTTTGGAAATCCGTCAGGATAGGTCGGCATAGCTGTGTTCGATATACAGCCTGCTATCTCCCAATGCCCTATTGTAGTATCCTTTCCTTTTGATTTTTCTTCTACTCTTGCAAAACTTGCTATCGGATTTTCACACACATTTGCGTAGTTATTATCATCAATATTAAAAAGTCCCATCTGAGTTAATGTGGGGGCATTAAACTTTTTTGAAGCATATATCGTTCTTAAAGTATCACTTCCTTCATCATTAAAATCAGCAGAATCTAAAGCTCCGCCTATTCCCATACTGTCCATAACTATTAAAAACACTCTTTTATTCATAAACACTTCTCCTTTCACAAAAATAGATAATTAAGCTGTAAAAACTGTATCTGAAATTTTATACTGTTTTAAGGCTTCATCAATAACTATATAATTTGAAAAATTCCTGCCAATAAGACTACGCCTGCTAAAATAATTCTGTAGATTGCAAACGGTATCAGAGATTTTTTCTTTAATATCCTTAAAAACAGCTTTACCACAAATGCCGCTGTAATAAATGATACTAAAAAACCGATAATCAAACATATATAATCATAAACATTAAGTCCGGTTATAAAACCTAATTTAATTATTTTTAAGACACTCATTCCGAACATTACAGGAATAGCTAAAAAGAAGCTGAATCTTGCAGATGATACTAAAGTAAGACCGCAAACCATTCCTCCCACTATGGTTGCGGCGGATCTTGAAACTCCGGGAAAAATAGCCAAGCATTGAAAAAGTCCTATTATAAATGCCATCTTAAAATCAATATTTACCAATATTTTTTTAAGCCTGCTCTTATTTATCAAACAATCGGCGGCTATCATCACTAAAGCCCCTATTATGAGAGCTACAGCAATACTGACAAAGTTAAAAAATTTATCTTCAACCATATCCCCTAAGGTAAATTCCACTATAGCTCCGGGAATACAGGCTATGACAATATTGCTCCAAAATCTAAGTCCCGACTTTTGAAAACCTGTTTTTTGCGGCATAAAATTCCTAAAGCTGTTTATAATAGCCTTTCTTTGTAATATTATTATTGCAAATATAGCTCCCAGCTGTATTATATAACTATATGCCGTTACAAAATCCTCTTTTCCGGTAAAAAGAGCCTCAAAATTAAAAAGATTTTGTACTATAACCAAATGTCCGGTAGAAGATACCGGTAAAAATTCTGTTAATCCCTCTACAATTCCTAAAATAACAGATTGAATTATTTTTGCAAATTCAGTCATCTACTTCACCACTCCCATTTTATTAAGCGGCCAATATCTGAATATGGCCTTTGCAATAATAGCATCTTTATCCACAAAATGATTTTCCCAATAACGTCCGTCATAAGAATTATTTCTATTATCTCCCATAACGAAAACACTGTTTTCAGGTACCTTAAAGGTTAAATTTTTATCTTCAAATTCAATCATAGGTTCTTTAATATAAGGTTCGTCCAAGATTTCACCGTTTCTAACCACCTTTATTTCAGAACCCTCATTATCATTTTCGCATTCCATATAGCTTATCTCATCTCCGGCAATACCGATTACTCTTTTAATATATATTTCGTGCGGTTCATCAGGCATTCTGAATATTATAATATCCCCTCTTTTTACATCGGCGCCTTTATAGGCAAAATTATATCCGAAAAGTCTATCCTCAGTCATTATGGTGTTTTCCATAGAGCTGCTGGGTATTCTTGCATTAGTAAATATTCGCAAAAAGACAAAAGTGAATATAATAACAAAAGCTATTGATTTAATCCAACTGATTACCTCTTTTTCAATATTTACCTTTTTTTTATTTTTTTTCTGTGAACGACTTCTATCAGTTGAACTTTTATCAGTTGATAATTTTTTTTTATTTACAACATCTTTTTCGTTATCAGAATTCATTCTATACTCCTTTTATTTAAAATCTATCTTTTAGATAAGTCCTTTGAAACCCCCTCCAAATATTCAATATATCCAAGAGAATTATACTTCAAAAAAAACTCTTCGTCCAACTCATCTATTTTAAAACTCTTTATCTCACCGTTTTGATATCTCTTATATATAAATTCCAACTCTTTAAATCTCATATAATAAAATTTTTCAATAGAGGTAAAATAAATTAAAACAAAGGCTACGCCCTCCTGCTCCTCGAAGCACCTCATAAATTCAAACTGATGCGTGTGAATATTATTAAGTCTGAACCTGTCGCTGTTACATTCTTTTGCATCAAAACATACCGGAATTCCCTGTACTGCACCGATATAATCAACCGT
>CAUUFM010000058.1:0-6496 GCA_963544505.1 uncultured Lachnospiraceae bacterium
TTATAAAATTGCTTATAACTTAGTTGAACTTATAAGGTTCAGCTAAGTTATATGTGACTTTGAGAGATTAAAATTTAGGCAAGAGGGGTATAGTATGAAATCATCAAAAAAGAATCGTGTTTTAGGCATTCTTATCTGTCTTTTTTTACTAATCGGTATATCTACATTCGGATATAGGGCTTTGCTTGATATATCATTTACTGATGCACTTTATATGACAATTATCACGATTTCGACTGTAGGATATGGAGAAGTGGTGGATTTGACACCGGCTGCCAAACTGTTCTCGATTTTTATTATCTTTGCGGGAGTCGGTATTGTAGGTTATACATTTACCAGCTTGGAAATTATTATTTTGGAAAGCAATTTCAAAAACATATGGAGGAATAAGGCTATGAAAAAGAATATTGAGCAGATGGAAAATCACATTATCATTGCCGGAGGCAGTGAAAGCTCCGAGCCTATGATTAAAAGATTTCGACATTACAAAAAAGATTTTGTTCTTATTGAAAAAAATAAAGAGAAGTATGAGGCTTTTTTGGAAAAAGATATTCCGGTTTTGTTGGGAGATGCCACATCTGAGGAAATTCTTATAAAAGCGGGAATTAAAAGGGCTTCCGGTTTTATAAGTACACTTCATATGGATTCCGATAATATTGTTGCGGTACTGACGGCAAGATATATGAATAAGGATCTTTATATAGTTTCTCGTGCAATAGAAAAGAATTCCCGTGAAAAATTGCTTAAAGCAGGTGCTGATAATACTGTTTCTTCTAATGAGATAGGTGGAAGCAGAATGGCGGCTCTTGTGCTCCGTCCGAGTATTATAAGTTTTCTTGACACTATTACTCGTGCAGGAGGTATTGAGCTTGATTTGGAAGATATTATGATAGGAGAAAAATCTGATATGTGCAATCTTTCTTTGAAACAGGTAAAAATTCCGCAGAGGATAGGTTTGACGGTTTTGGCGACCAAAAAATATAATTCTGATGAGATTAAGTTTAATCCCGACCCTAATGAGTGCTTATGTAAAGGAGATTCTTTAATTGTTCTCGGCACAACGGAGCAGATTTTGGAATTGAGGAAGCTTGCAGATGATGACGGAAAGAGAACCTTACATCATAGAAATTGATGTAAGGTCATTATTTTTTATCTTTAAGCCTTTCATAATAAAACATATATTGATTAAGGATTCCCGCATATTTTAAGTAGTTTTCTTGATTAACCGAGTTTTTGCCGGGATATTCTCCATTATATTCCCTGTCAATTATTTTTTTTATCCAAACATCTATCGGAAAAACATTAAGTCTATGATAGGCAAATAGAGCTATACAGGACGCCACCTTTATTCCCACTCCGAACTGCTGCATAAGTCTGTCAACTAAATCATTACTGTTCATAGAATCTAAGGCATTCAAATCAAGTATGCCATAAGCTACATCTCTTGCGTTGGCTCTTATATATTTATCTCTATAACCGAGCATACAGTCTGATAAATCATAATCGCTTAAGGCATTAAGGTTTACAGCATCGGGGAAACTATAAATTTCAGAGTTGTCAAGCTTTGATTTTCCTATTTTTTTACCGGCTTTTTGGCAGATGGCATTGATACACTTTTTTATGGCAGGGATACTTTTCCTTTGTGAAATCAGATAGGATATAAGCATTTCAAACTTATCCTGTCTTAAAATTTTCATTCCGTATCCGAATTTAACGGCATTTTTAAGATAGGTGTCATCTTTATCAATAAAGATAAGCTCATCTGTATAGTTCCTTTCAATATCAAAATAACTGATCCAAATATCATCAAATTCTTTGTCGTCACAGTCAAAGTCAAATTCATTATGTGAAAGCTCATTAATTCTTAAGACTTTTTCAAAAGCTACGACCTCATATTTATTTTTATCATATTCTTCCATTCTGAAGCATTGTCCGCTGTTTGAAATAACATTAGGAGAAAAACCGTCTATTTTTTTAATCATATCACACCTTTTTAATTTTAAATTATAGCCAACTATCTTAATTCTTTGAAAATATGAGTTTAACTGCTTTAAATAATCCTATTTTGTTACCGTAAGACAGTGAGCCCAACCTATATATTTTAGCGGCGATATAGCAAAGCAGGATAGTAGTTAATAACAATAATATAAATGATAAACCTACTAAATAAAGACTCATTCCTCGCATAATAACGGCAGATAAAATTACCATAGGAGATGAGAGAGGTATAACGGCAAGTATATTATTAAGCGTAGGATTGGGCAGGTTTATGCTTGTCATTCCGGCAAAGAATATTAATACCACAACTAAGATAATCGGTTGAGCTACGGAATTTATATCCTCCATTCGTTCAACCAAAGCACCTATGGCGGCAAATATTATATTATACATTATATAACCTAATATAAAGAAACTCAAAAAAATGGCTATTGTAAGCGGATTTAAATTTTCTTTTATTATATCGGTTAAGAATAAGGGGTAGTAGTCTTTGTTGACGGTAACACCTAAAAAACCTACAAAAATAATTAAAATCACCTGTAAAACAGCCGTAGTACAGGAGGCAAGAACTTTTCCCAAAATCAGATGTTCAGCATCTGCACTTGTTATAAGAAGCTCCATTGTTCTGTCGTTCTTTTCTCTTGCGACAGCCATAGAGGTGTATTGAGCATATGATATAATCATTATGTACATAAAAACTAATGCAATATATGCTATGGGATAAGAAGCTGTCTCATTTTTATTTAAAGCGGTAGTTTCTATTTTTATATTTGATGTGTCGGTGGCAGCGTAAAAATCATCTGATGATATATTATTATCATTTAAAAATTCCATCTCCTTATATGTCAGTACTGCTCTTTTAACCTCGTCTTTTATACTTGATTCATACATTGATAAAGTATCGGTGATAATTTCTATCTCATCTAAATTTTTTATATATAAGGCATATTTTACGATTTTATCTTTTAAATGCTCTATTAAATCATCTTTTGAAGAAACTATTACGCCACCGTCATGACGAAGCTCGGTGTATTCTGTTAGAAGGGTTTCGTCTATATCAGGATCTTCTATATAAATTGCATATATCAGGGCGGTATCCGGATCATCAGTTTCGGCTGCCGTGGATTTTATTTTTTTAGATGCGGAATGAAAAAAATCACTTGATGCAATCCTTGGAATAAAGGTGAGTAGAAATATTATTGCCGAAAATATCAATAAAGATATTTTAAAACTTTTTTTATTTATAGCGGTTTTCATTTCAAATAGGTATATACATTTAAACATTTTTAAAGTCCTTTCGTTTTAATCTCTTCAGCTTCATTTCCTAAATATTTTATATAAATATCTGAAAGACGCGGCTCGTAATCTGAAAACATATTTATATTTAAGCCCTGTTTAATTATTTCCTGTAAAAGGTTTGCCTTATTATGGTTAAAGGCTGCTTTATCGTTAAACTCAATTATGCTTGAAATATTGTCTTTTGATATTTCTTTTATATTTAAATCGGATAAGGTAAAAATATTTTCAATAACGCACTTATCCGTACCGTCAATTTTAAGCCTTATTTTATTTTGTCTGTTTGCCTCCTTAAAGTTTTCCAAGGAGTCGCTTCCGACTATTTCTCCCTTTTTAATAAAGGTAATATCTTCACAAATCTCTTCAATCAAACTCATCTGATGACTTGATAAAAATACTATAGCTCCGGCATTTATATATTCCATAACAATCTCCTGCAATATTTTTGAATTAACAGGGTCAAGTCCGCTGAAAGGTTCGTCCAATATCAGAATTTCAGGTCTATGTATTACTGTCTGTATCAGCTGTATTTTTTGCTGATTACCCTTTGAAAGAGTTCCCAGCTCTTTTTTTGAATATTCGGTCAATCCCACTTTTTCAAGGTAGTACATTGCATTTTTTTTAGCTTCTTCTTTTGAAACACCTCTAAGTTCGGCAAAGTATATAAGTTGCTCAAATATCGGTATCTTATTATACATACCGCGTTCTTCGGGAAGATAGCCTATTTTATGTTTTTTTACATCAAAAGGTTTTTTGTCAATTAGAAACTCTCCGCTGTCAGGACGAAATACATTCATAAGTGCTCTTATAGAAGTGGTCTTTCCTGCACCGTTTCTTCCCAAGTATGCACAGGCTTTACCGCTTTCTACCTTAAAAGAAATATTTTTAAGCACCTCAAAATCTCCGAATTTTTTACATATATTATTAAATTCAAGTACCATTTTATCCTCCACTATTTAAGTAATCGGTATTTACAGCTTGCAGTTTTTCTTGCAAAATCCTTAGAGTAATAAAAACAAACCATACTAATGTTATAATACAATAAATAGCCTGAAATGTCAAATATTATTCTTGACACTTAAATTTATTTGTGTTATCATACGGTGTGATTAGTAGTTAGCAGTTAGTAACTTTATTTAAATAAAGATTATATTATATTAAAATTTTTAGAGTTCAGGAGGAAATAAGGTTTGTCTTTAAAAGTGAACAAAATATTTGCAGCAGTTTTTTTTATATTGGCTATAGCGCTTATTTTAACGCCTGATATAGTTGCACCTGTTTGCAGACCTGTTATGACAGATGAGGCTAATGCTCCCAAATGTGAGATGAATAAATGTGAGCCGAATATGGACAAAGGTTCAAATGCGGATAATATGTCAAAGGAGCCTATGAAGTCCAAACCTATGAAAGCAAAGCATATGAAATGCAAATGGATGGGTGAAGCTGTGAAAGCTACCGGTATTATTATGATGGCTTTAGCGGTAGCCTTATTTACATTAAAGAATGCGGATATAAGAAAAGGCATAGTGGCGGCTAATATTTTATTAGGATTGCAGGCTGTTATTCATATTGTTTTTATAGGCGGTTGTATGAATGCCCAAATGCCTTGCAGAACACATACTATACCTACCGTAATTTTGATATCGGGAATATATACGGTACTGAGTTTTTATTATCTTGTAAGGATAAAAAAAGATGTCGTTAATCAAGACAATTAATTTAAGTAAAGAATTTCAAAGAGGAGAGCGTAAGTTTTTCGCGGTAAAAGACGTTAATTTTAGCTTGAATGAGGGGGACTTCGTTCATATAGTGGGAAGGAGCGGCAGCGGAAAGAGTACGCTTTTCAGCTTGATTACAGGAATTTTAAAACCTACCGGCGGAGAGATTTTTATAGAAGATAAACTGATAAACAATATGAATGACGAAGAATTAAGCCGGATTAGAAATTCCAAAATGGGTTTTGTACCTCAGTCTATGGGAACTCTTCCAAATCTCACCGTACTTGATAATGTCAGGCTTCCGTATTTTTTTGAAAAAAGAGATGGACTTGGAATAGAAAGAGCTGCAATGTTGCTTGATCTTCTCGGCATAATGCACTTAAAAGACGATTATTGTAACAGATTATCAGGCGGAGAATTAAAAAGAGTTATGATAGCCAGAGCTTTGATGAATAATGTGAAGATTTTAATCGCCGATGAGCCCACGGCGGATTTGGATACACAGACCACTAAGGATTTAATGGATACACTAAAGAAACTTAATAATAACGGTATATCAATGGTGGTGGTCACACACGAGACGGATATATTGAAATATGGTAATATTTTATATGAAATGCAGGACGGAAGCATTTTAGAAAGGGCGAAGTAATGAGAGTTTATAAAAAAAGTATTATTTTATTGTTGCTTGCGGCAGTTTTATTATTCAGCAGTGTGACCGAAGCGTTTGCAGAAAAAACAAATTACAGCAACTGGGGCGAGGTTGCAGATGCTATGGAGGTTGTTTTAAGAGAGGGCTTAAAGGCTTATGAGGAAGATAAGGAAAACAACTGGAGAATAGCCTATGACAGTGTAAACGATGCTTATTTTAAGTATTACGAAAAGATAGGTTTTGAAGCTGTAACAATGTCTACAATCTCTGGCAAAAGGGGTTCTTTAGTAGAAAATCAATTCTATTTAGCTAAAAAATCGGCTAAAAAAAAGGTCGATGTTGAGGAAATGAAAAAAGAGGTGGAAACTCTTATTACCTATCTGCACGAAGATGCCGACACTTTAGATGAGATGTCGGGTGTTAAAAAAGATGATAAAGCCAAGAAGAGTAAAAATTCCACAGGATACAGCAACTGGGGCGAGGTCGCAGATGCTATGGAGGTTGTTTTAAGAGAGGGTTTAAAGGCTTACGAGGACGACAGGGAGAACAACTGGAGAATAGCCTATGACAGTGTAAACGACGCATATTTTAAGTATTATGAGAAGATAGGGTTTGAAGCGGTAACAATGTCTACTATCTCAGGTAAAAGGGGTTCTTTAGTGGAAAATCAGTTTTATATGGCTAAAAGATCCGCTAAAAACAAAGTAGATGTCGAAGAAATGAAAAAAGAGGTGGAAACTCTTATTAACTATTTGCACGAAGATGCCGATACTTTAGATGAGATGTCGGGTGCAAAACAAAATGCGGATAATACGGACGGTGTTTCGGCAGG
>CAUUFM010000059.1:0-6447 GCA_963544505.1 uncultured Lachnospiraceae bacterium
TATGTTTAAAAAATTAGTAAAAGCGGTAATTATGTCTTTATGTATGACTTTATCAGTCGGAAATTTAACTGTATCGGCATCACCTAAAGCAGAAGAAATGAATCTTTCCAAATCAAAGATAGAGATTAAGGTAGGAGATAAGTTTCATATCAGATCGGAGGGAAATGCAAAGGTTGAGGTTAAATTGTTTCCTGAAAATGCTTCAAAGAGTATTATGGTAACTGCAAAAAATCAGAAGATTATCAAAGTCAAAAAAATAAATGATTATGACTATTTGATTTCGGCATCAAAAAAAGGTCGTACGACATTAATAATTCAAAGTGCAGGCAATAAGCAGCTTAGTAAGACATTTGAAGTATCTATAAAAGGGAAAGATAAAGCAAAAGCCAAGCCTATGGTTCATTTAACCGCTGATAATTTTGAGAAAGAGGTAATAAATTATAAGGGTAAATTAGTGATAGATTTTTCAGCAAAGTGGTGCTATTATTGCCAGGTGTTAGAGCCTATATTTGAGGGGGCAAGGAAAAAGCTGCCCGAATATAAATTCTGTCACGTGGATATCGACAAGGCTCCCGAGTTGGCTGAGCTTTATGAAGTGGATAGTGTTCCGGTATTAGTTCTGCATAAGGACGGTTTGCCGGTTAAAGCGACAGGTTATTCAAAGGGTATGACAGTTGATGATCTGGTATCGTGGTTAAAAAAGTAAAGGAGATATATAATAAATGAAATTAGGTATTGTCGGATTGCCGAATGTCGGTAAAAGTACTCTTTTTAACTCTTTGACAAAGTCAAAAATAGATGCTTCAAATTATCCTTTTTGTACAATAGATCCGAATGTGGGTATAGTGCCGGTTCCTGATAACAGATTGAAGCTTTTAGGAGATTTTTACAAATCAAAAAAAATAACTCCGGCGGTCATAGAATTTGTGGATATTGCAGGGCTTGTAAAAGGTGCGTCAAAAGGAGAGGGGCTTGGAAATCAGTTTTTAGCTAATATTAGAGAAACCGATGCTATTGTGCATGTGGTAAGATGCTTTGATGACGAAAACATTGTACACGTAGACGGAGAAGTCAATCCGTTAAGAGATATAGAAACAATACAATTAGAGCTGATATTTTCAGATATAGAAATTTTGGACAGACGTATATCAAAGGTATCAAGGACAGCAAAAATGGATAAAGCCGCCGCTGTTGAACACAGTCTTTTATTAAGATTAAAGGAACATTTGGAAAACGGAAAGCCTGCCATATTATTTGAGCTGACTGATGAAGAGCTTCCACTAATCAGTACCTTAGGTTTAATTACTAAAAAACCGGTAATTTATGCGGCTAATGTATCTGAAGAGGATCTTGCAGATGAGGGAGCCGGCAATAAATATGTACAGAGTGTAATTGAATATTCAAAAAATAACAATTCTGAAAGCTTTGTAATTTGTGCCTCTCTTGAGGCGGAACTTTCTGAATTATCAGAAGAAGAAGCTAACGAATATCTCGATTCTTTAGGGCTTAAATATAGCGGACTTGATAAATTAATCACTGCAAGTTATAGGATTTTAGGTTTGATAAGCTACCTGACAGCAGGAGAAACGGAGACAAGGGCTTGGACTATAGTTAAAGGAACTAAGGCTCCACAGGCGGCAGGTAAAATACACACAGACTTTGAAAAGGGATTCATAAAGGCGGAAGTGGTGAATTACAAAGATTTGCTTGAATCAGGTTCTTATACAGCCGCAAAGGAAAAGGCAAAGGTTCGTATTGAGGGAAAAGATTATATTGTTCAAGATGACGATGTGATTTTGTTCAGATTTAATGTTTAATTATTTACTTAAACCGATACTTGTGATAAAATATGCTTAATAATGCATAATTATAGATTCGGAGGTTTTACTATGGATGCGAAAATAAAGGATTCGGAAGTTAGATTTAATACTGATGACGGCTTTGGAAGTGCAATAATCAGTGAGAGTGCTATAAAAAAAATAGCCGCGATTGCCCTAAATGATATACAAGGAGTAAGCTTATTAAACGAAAATAAAAACATTGCAAAGATACAGGAGTTTATTTCAAAAAATCATCAAACCACAAGGGGTATCAACATAAAAATTGATGGAAATGATTTAAGAGTTTTTATCAATGTGATGGTAGAATATGGTGTTGAAATACCTGTTCTTATACAAACGGTACAGGAAAAAATAAAGGCTTCTATAGAAAATATGACCGGATTAAATGTAATTTCTGTTAATGTTCGAGTTCCGGAGGTAAAAATAGAGCAAGAGTAATGAGGAAGATATGAACAGGCGAAAATTAAGAGAATCAGTATTTAAGTTATTATTTAGCGAACCTTTTTTTGAAAAATCAGAATACCTGATAATGATTGACAGAATATTAAATAATGAGGATTGTGTTGTCAGCGAGCAGGATAGACTGTTTGTAAAAGAAAGTGTAATTAAAATATTGGACAAGCTTGAAATAATTGATTCAAAAATATCGGATAATACCAGGAGCTGGAGCATTGACAGAATAAATAAGACCCTGTTATCCATATTAAGATTGGGTATTTATGAAATATTATTTGACGATGAAGTTCCTAATAAAGTCGCTATAAATGAAGCTATAGAGCTGTCCAAATCCTATGCGGATAAAGACTCTTTCAGCTTTATTAATGCTTTGCTTGCAAAGGTGATGAATGAATAGAATATTTACAGTATCTCAAATCAATTCATATATTAAAGGAATTTGTGACCACGATTTATTACTTAAAAACATATCTATAAAAGGAGAGGTTTCTAATTTTAGAAAACCTGATGAAAAACATTCTCTAAGTAAACATTATTATTTCACTTTAAAAGACAGTCAGTCATCATTAAGCTGTGTTATGTTTGCCTCTAATACTCAAAATTTAAAATTTGAATTGGAAGAGGGAATGGATATTGAGGTTACAGGCTCTGTTTCCGTCTATGAAAGATCCGGTTATTGTCAGATAATAGTAACTCAAATTGATAAGGTGGGTATAGGCTATCTTTCTGAAAAACTGGAATTGTTGAAAAAGGAATTAAGCGAACTCGGTTGGTTTGATGAAGAGTATAAAAAACCGATTCCCAAGTATGCAACAAGGATAGGAATAGTCACTTCAAAAACAGGTGCAGCCATTGAGGATATGAGTAAAACAATAAAAAGCTTAAACCCATATGTGAATTTTTATCTTTGCCCCGCAAACGTTCAAGGAGAATTGGCTGCAAAAAGTATAGTAAGTGCTATCAGAATTCTTGATAAAATGAATCTTGATGTTATAATAGTGGGAAGAGGCGGAGGCTCTATTGAGGATTTATGGTCATTTAATGAAAGAATAGTAGCTGAAACTATTTTTAAATGCAATACTCCTGTTATAACCGGAATAGGTCATAAAAAAGATATTACTTTATCTGATTATGTTTCAGATTTTAGTGAAATAACTCCTACTGCGGCAGCCAAAAAAGCTGTTTTCAGCTATAGTGATTTTATTTTTGATATGAATGACTATTCTTATAGACTTCAGGAATTACTTAATAATAGAATTGAAAAATTATATTATGATTTAAAACATTCCGTAAATGATTTGAACAGGCTTATTGCTAATATAATTTATAAGAATTTAAATGATTTAAAAACTTTAGAGCAAAAATTACTTATTAACGGTCCTGTAATAAGACTTAATAATAATAAAAATACTATAGAGTTGCAAGCGGTTAAAATTAACGCTTTAATTAAAAAACAAATAGATTTAAGTATATCAGATTTTGAAAATTTTGATTTAAAATTCTATGAATTGATTGAAAATAGGATAAATGAAACAAAACTTTATTTATATAATATTAATTTGAAATTAAATGAATTAATAAAAAGTAAATTAGATAATAACATCACTTTATTAAATAATTTCAGCCCTAAATTATCATCTTTAATCAATAATATTATTATTGACAGAAAGCATACTTTAGATATCAGTAATAACAGTCTGATACATTTATCCCCTTATGAAAAATTGAATAAAGGGTACAGTGTGGCAAGAAACAGCAAAGGGAAGGTTATTAAATCCATAAATGACGTAGAAAATAACGAAATATTACATATTGAGTTGATTGACGGAAGCATTACATTGGAGGTAAAAAATATTAATGAGAGAAAATAAGACAAAAGAAATCAATGAATTAAGTATAGAAAAGGCTATCGAGGAGATCAATGAATGTGCAGCCTCTTTAGAAAACTTGGACATCTCATTAACCGAAGCATTTGCTTCTTATGAAAAGGGTATGAAATTAATTAAGTCTTGTAAGTCTAAAATTGAAAAAATGGAAAAGGATATAGAGATTATCAAAAACGGAGAAAATGAATAAAGATGAGTTTCAGTAAGGATTTAAAAAACTCGGCAGATGAAATAAATGAATATTTAAGTCTTAAGCTTGATGAAATAAAAAATGATACTAAGCTTGATGAGGCTATGAGATATGCGGTTATGGGATTTGGAAAAAGAATAAGACCTATCCTGCTTAATAATACTTATCTTATGCTGAACAAAAATTCTAATAACGCCTTAGAACCCTATGTTTTAAGGGATTTTATGGTTGCAATCGAATTTATACATTGCTATTCTTTGGTTCATGACGATCTTCCGTCTATGGATAACTCTGATATAAGAAGAGGTTTTCCGACAGTTCATAAAAAATATAATGAATATATTGCAGTATTAACCGGAGATGCTCTGCTTAATTCCGCAATGGAAATAATTACTAAAACTATGCTTAATAACTTGGATTTTAGAATTGTAAATGCTGCAAATATCCTTTTTTCCTGTGCAGGAAACACCGGAATGATAAAGGGGCAAATTTTGGATATGAGTGCAATTAATTCTAAAAATATAGAAGAATTGGCACTTCTCACTTATTATAAAACTGTAAAGCTGATTGAGGCTTCTATGGTTATCGGTGCTGTTTTAGCTGGTGCAGATGAAAATAAAATTATTTTAGTAAAATCACTTGCAAATTCAATCGGAATGTTATTTCAAATACAAGATGATATATTGGATTATGAAGAGGATATCGCAAATAAAAGATTAAGTTATGCTACTTTTTATGGTTTAAAAGACGTTAATGAAATTAAACTTAAATATAAAAACAACGTATTCAAGCTGTTAAATGAGATAGAAAAAAACAATTTTTTCTTTAAAGATTTTACGGATTTTTTATGTAACAGAAAGAGATAGTCTATGATAGATAAAATAAAACGTCCTAATGATATAAAAAGAATTAAACCCCGATATTTACCTGCACTTGCAAAGGAAATCCGAGAATTTATTTTAGGTAATGTAAATAGAAACGGCGGTCATTTAGCTTCAAATCTTGGTAATGTGGAGCTTACAATGGCACTGCATCTATCATTTGATTTGCCGAAAGATAAAATAATCTTTGATGTCGGTCATCAATCCTATACTCATAAAATTCTGACAGGAAGAGCTGAAGGCTTTAAAAATTTAAGACAAATTAACGGAATTTCAGGTTTTCCAAGTATAAATGAAAGCGACTGTGACGTGTTTGAAACAGGACACGCCACCACTTCAATTTCTGCCGCTTACGGAATGGCTAAGGCTCGAGATATTTTAGGAGAAACATTTAATATAGCGGCGGTGATAGGAGACGGTGCTATGACCGGAGGTATGGCGTATGAGGCTATAAACAATGCATCATCTCTTAAAAGTAATATGATTATTGTGTTAAATGATAACAATATGTCTATTGATAAAAATATCGGAGGAATGTCAAAGGCTTTAACGGATATCAGATTAACAAAATCTTATATAAATGCAAAGGACGAGATAAAAAGAATATTTAATGACATACCTGTTATCGGAAAGACATTGGCTGATTCAATAAGCACGATTAAATCTTCAATAAAGCAACTGGTTTTAAATGGTATGATTTTTGAAGATATGGGTATTACTTATGTGGGTCCTGTAGACGGACATAACATAAATTCAATGAAACAGATTTTTGATGAGGCTAAATCTTTTAAAGGTTGCGTTCTTATTCACGTAATTACTCAAAAAGGCAGAGGTTTTATTGATGCAATAAAAAATCCCGATAAATTTCATTCCGTATCTAAAGGATTTTTAACAAATAATAAAAATTTTGATGTTCAAAAAAATAAAATTATCTCTAATAAAAAAGAAACATATTCAGATATTTTTTCTAAAGTACTGCTTAAAGAGGCTGAAAAGAATAAAAAACTTGTAGCAATAACGGCAGCAATGGCAACAGGAACGGGACTTGCAGAATTTGCAAATAAATTCGGTGACAGGTTTTTTGATGTCGGTATAGCTGAAGAACACGCAATAACAATGGCAGCCGGAATGTCAAAGCTTGGATTACACCCTGTAATTGCCATATATTCCACTTTTTTACAAAGATCATATGA
>CAUUFM010000060.1:0-6154 GCA_963544505.1 uncultured Lachnospiraceae bacterium
AAATATGTTATAATGTCAACAATAAGTTACAGCAGATACAACGGTGCTTAAGCTTAGAATTATTTATTATCGGTCGGTATTTAAATACCGCCGACACATATAAACCACAAACAAATTTTACACAAAAAGGAGGTTTTAAATGACTATTACTGATGTAAGAATACGTAAAGTTGATTCAGACGGCAAAATGAAAGCGGTGGTGTCCATCACAATAGATGATGAATTTGCAATTCACGATATCAAAGTAATTCAAGGAGACAAAGGACTTTTTATTGCTATGCCGAGCAGAAAAGCTAAAGACGGCGAATATCGAGATATCGCACACCCCATAAACTCCGCTACAAGAGATAGTATCCAAAAGATTATCCTTGAGCGTTATGAAACAGCAAATGATACCTAATAACCTAATTGATTTTTTATAATAAAGTCAAAAATATATATATAATAAAAACTACCTGACAACATAAAACCTGTGCTGACAGGTAGTTTTTATTTTAAGCTTTTAAGGCTTTGCACAGACAAAATTTACGGATTTATAGGAACAAGCAGTTGCTCGTTTTCATCAACTTCAATATGCTTGTCGGGATCTGAATTATTTGTATTTCCTGAAGGAGTTTTATTATCTGTATCCGTTCCGTCGCTCTGTGATTCCTCATCAAAGTCATCTTGTTCCTTATTTTCATTATTATCCGTTTGGGACGGTTGCGGTTTATTAGTCGTATTGTCGGTTTTATCAATATTTTTATCATTTACACTATCTTCTTCATCGTTATCGTCCGTATCCGAACTGCCTCCGAATTTTGCGTAAACCTCCGATAAAGCTGCGGTATACTCGGATTTTATATCCTCATCTTTTATCTTTTTAAGAACATCAAGAGCTTTAGCATATATATTTGCGGCATTTGATACATCGGAAATATTCATATTTTCCAGTTGACTGATATAACCTGATATAATCCCTACATTTTTTTCATCACTGTTATCAACATTCGTATTAAACGAGGTATGTGACAAGGCATATTCTGAAATTGCAGTCGGGTTCTTTTCTCCTCCTATATCGGATATATCAAACTTGGCAGGCGGCTTGTCAGCTATCAATTCTTCCATCATAGCTTTCCAAATATAACCGGGATAACTGGCTCCCCAAAGTCCGTTTACATTTTTCGGAACATCATATCCTACCCATACAGCTAAAGTATAATATGGTGTATAACCGCAAAACCACCCGTCTTTCGACTCGTTGGTCGTACCGGTCTTTCCCACCGCCTCTATCTTGGAATTCTTGAAGCCTAACTTCGCCGCCGTACCACGTTTTAACACTCCCTGTAAAATCTCGGTCATTTCCTGACTTGCGGCTTTTGAATAAATCCTTTTTTCAGGTACTGCGGTATATATGTCCTCATCGTCCTTTTTGATTGCAATAAGACAGGTAGGCTCTCTGAATACTCCGCTGTTGGCAAGTGTGGCATATCCTCCCGCCATCTCTTCAGTGGTCGCTCCGTATGTCAAACCTCCCAATGCGGCGGCGTTTATATAGTCGGTTTTAACTATTTTTCTAAAAAGCATCTCCTGAATATAAGATAATCCCACAGCCGGAGTCAGCTCTTCCATCAATGTCCAAGCAACCACATTTTTTGATTTTTCTACAGCCTTTTGCAGTGTAATCGCTCCCGAATATACGTTTCCGGAATTCTTAGGTCCGTCTTTTATCTTCTTATCTTCCACGATTGTATTTTTTACGTATCCGTTTTCAATAGCCGGAGTATAGACAACAAGCGGCTTTATCGTGGAACCCGGCTGTCTATGTGCCTGAAAAGCTCTATTATAGGTAAGTCCGCCAAGCTTCTGTGCCCTGCCGCCGACTATTGCCACCACATATCCGGTATTATTATCAATACAGGTAGCCGCTCCCTGAAAACTGTACACCTTATTTTTTTTCTTTTCTTTGGAAAAAGCTAATGTATTATCTATCTTTTTTTGTAATGATTTTTGTATATTTTTTTCAATTGAGGTATAAATATCATACCCCTCTATATATAGCCTTTGACGACATTGATTGTATGCCTCGTCATAGCTTTCCTGATATTGCTTATAATCTTTTTTGCTGTTAAAATACGTTCTTTCTTTGAATCCCTGATTGCTCATCAGATATCTGATGGCACACTCCACCGCATAAGTGGTTTCATAATCATTTAAGATGCCTTTCGACTGTTTAAGCTTTATTTCCTCATTTATCGCCTTGTCAAATTCCTTATCGGTAATATACCCCTGCTTGTGCATATCCTTTAGAAACTTATCTCTTCTAAGCATAGTATTTTCCTTATGCTCAATAGGGTCATAATGACTCGGGTTATTGGGAATAGCCGCTAAAAATGCAATTTGACTTAAAGAAAGCTTGCTTATATCTTTATCAAAATAGCCTTTGGCGGCAGCTCCTATTCCATAAAATCCGTTGGCAAAATAAATGTTATTTATATAAAACTCCAAAATCTGCTTCTTAGAATATTTTTTTTCAAGATTAAGGGCAATTAAAGCCTCCTTTACCTTTCTCGATATACTGACCTCGTGCGTTAAAAAAATATTTCTTGACAACTGTTGGGTGATTGTACTTGCACCTGCCATCTGCTTGCCGTGACTTCTCACATAATTAAACAGAACTCTTAAAATACCCAATTTATCTATTCCGTTATGCTCATAAAATCTTTTATCCTCTACCGATACAAAGGCATCAATTACATCTTGAGGTATATCGTCGAATTTTATGTAGCTCAATGATTTTCCGGATTTCAAATATGCCATTATCTTTCCGTTACTATAAAAAATCCTTCCGCCCAATTCACTGCTGAAACTGTTAGGTGTGCTTTCCTCAACCACTTTTTCAGCTTCTTTCATATACTCATTTAATTTAGGGCTGAATTTTATATAAGCAAAACCTACCGTTATTGCTGATAAAATTATTATCAGGGCTAATAGTCGTAATAAAAATTTAAGTATTATCCTTGGAACAGATTTTCTCTTCTTTTTTTTCATTACTCCTCCAATTGACATTTAAGCTCTTTTTTCTTTTTACGTTTCTCCCTTATTACAGCCTTTTTTTCCAAGAGCCTGTCTATGTCTTTATCTGTCGCCTCTTTTAATATCTTTATGGCATAAAATTTTTCATTATTAGTCTTAAGTCTTATTTTTCCTAAAAACTTCCTATGTTCCCTACATTCAGCTGTACAGACATAGCTGTTCTGCGATTCCCTGAACCAGTTGATCGTCCTTTTTATCCTTGTCTTGCAATAAGGACAAAAAGTTTCTCTAATTCTGCGATTCTGCATAAGAACAGCCTGATCTTTAAAACCTCTTGAAATAATTTTATAATAGCCCTCATAGGTTATATGTATCTCTTTTTTTGTAGTCAAAGGTATTGTAAACAGGTCATTGGTGGTAAACATAGACAGCTTATCAAAGGGTATGTGTTTCATCACCTGCATAGTGTAAGAGGCATCTTCCTGTGCCCTGTGAAAAAGCTTGTTTTTTTCTATCTTAAGTTCTTCTACCGCATCTTTTAATGAAACTCTTGTGAGGCTGTCATATTTACAAAAGCTGTAAAGTTTTTGAACATCAAGATATTTAACCGGCTCTCCGAAATCATAGTTAATATTATAAAAACTTAAATTACTGCGTAGTGTATAAACATCTGAACTGCCCCATACACAAAAGATAAAATCTTTTCCGCAAAATTTCAAAAAATCTTCAGCCACAATATCAAAATTATAACCGCAGCTAAGCTCATCTTTACTTATGTTTACAAGTTTGCTTACACGATGGTGTAATTTTTTATAGTATTTAGGTTTTATTACCCTATGATACTCGTCCACTTTTTTAAGGTTATCATCAAGTTTAAATGCACCTATCTCTATTATCTCAAATGGCAGTTTTTCGACCTTTTTTTCATTTACTGTCGCCTGATTCCATTCCAAATCGAATACTATATAATTCATCGGGTTTTAATCCTCATTATTTCTTATCCAAAAGGCTTATGTCCAAGCTCTTTTTATTCCCCTTAAACCTTGATAAGAAATTGTCGCTAATTCTTTTTTTCCTAATCATTATAAAAACATAAAGAATTGATAAAATCACCGCAAAGGCTATTGCCGTTATTATAATTCCGACTGTTTTAAAAGATTTTACCTGTGTTGAGCTGTCGTTGACAGCAGTAATAACAGGAGTATTGTCAATAAATGTTTCATTTACATAACATTGCCCTACCGCAAAATCATTATAGGTATAGGTCAGTCTTAATAATCTGCCGGAACTATTATCCGATTCAACCTCCGCAATCAGATTTAAATCATCTACATCAACATCATAGGGAAGCGTTACCGTAGGTTCATCTTCCACATAAGATAAAACGGAGTTTTCTGAAATCAGGCTTTTATCGCCTGTTTTAAGCTCCTTTAGTTTTGTAAAAACCTTTTCCTTATCATCATCTTTCAGATTTTCATTTCTAAAATTCTTAAAACAAAAATCAAACAGCTTTTTGGTATCTTCCCATTTATCAGTCCTGCCTTGAGATTTAAGAACTGCTGATATTAAATATAAATCCTTGTCGTTTGCCGTGTTTACAAGAGTATGCAGAGCTTTTTTCGTAAAGCCGGTCTTGCCTCCCGTGCATTTCTCATAATAATAGGGCGTACCTTTCCTTATCATTCTATTTCCGTTCTGAAGATATCTTTTTTGATCCGTTAGATTTGTTTCAGGTACATAAGAACGTACCGTACTTACAATATCTCTGAATAAGGAATGTTTCATTGCCTCTTTCAAGATAAGCGACATATCCTTAGCCGTAGTATAATGCTTTTCATTATGAAGCCCGTTTGCATTCACAAAATGGGTATTTTCACAACCCAATTCCTTTGCTCTTTCGGTCATAAGCTTTGCAAAATCATCTAAATCACCGGATACATACTCCGCCAAGGCGTTACTTACCTCATTAGCCGAATTGAGCATCATAGCATTTAACGCATCTCTTATATCGAGCTCTTCATTAGGAACTATTCCGATATGAGAACTGCCTCTTTCTATGCTCATTACGGCGTTTTTTGAACAAACTATACTGCGACCGTCACAATCATCATTGATTTTTTCCAAAACCAGCAAAGCCGTCATAACCTTCGTAATACTGGCGGGAAATTGCTTTTTATCAGGATTTTTTGCAAACAAAACAGCACCGCTTTTTGCATCTATTATTATAGCGCTCTCAGATTTCAATTTAGGCATTTTCTTAAGTCCTGAAGCCTTTGCCAAAGAATTTACATCATTGCCTGCAGTCACACTTAATGTGTTGCTTAAAATAAAAACCGCTCCTAAAATCAATAAAAAATATTTTCTTAATTTTTTAAAAACTGTCATCTGTCGTTTTACCTCTGCTCTTACTTAATAATAGCTTTAATAATAAAAACTATAACATTGTTTTGATACAATAAACCTGACATCGTTCCCTCATTTATTATCTTTAACAACGGTTCTCCGAGAGAGAAATTTACATAGGCTAAAGATAACAAAAACATAAACATTGATACAAACAGCACTCCCTTTACAAGCCCGAAAATCGCTCCGAAAAAGCGGTTGAAACCTCTTAAAATCGGAAGTTTTGCAATAATATTACCGGAAATCATAATAATTTTAATTATAATGTATATCACTATATAAACTATTGCAAAAATTAAATAATATGTGAGTTTTTCCGCCAAAATTTCACCAAGTCCCGATGAAAGAAAATTTTCCTTTTCGTTAAAAAATATAGTGAGATAAGAAGTTTTCGCCAATTTATTTTCAAAAAAACTCAAAATACTCGGCAAAAACAGCTTGTTTTCTTTAAGAAATTTGACAATATACGGAGTTGAAAAGATAGAAAGTCCTATCGGCAATACGGCAAAAAGAACCTCAAAAAACTCTCTTATAAGTCCTCTCAAAAAACCGCAAATCATAAATATTACTAATATTGCAAATATCACATAATCACATAATGTCATCTGTTTTCCCCTAAAATATTTTACTGCAAAGTGATGGCTTCAAGCTTATTTTCATACATTATAAGATATGATTTTTTATCTCCCATAGCCTTTATATCTCTAATACTGTTTCCCATAGCCTTTGAAAATCT
>CAUUFM010000061.1:0-5986 GCA_963544505.1 uncultured Lachnospiraceae bacterium
CTTTACCCTGCTCTAAAATTATCATACATTGTCCGTCAGCCACCGCAATAGTAGAGCCTGTAGAGATAATATTCTCCTCTCCCTTTGTATTGCTTGATCTTTTCGATGTCCTTTTTTGTCCTTTTTTAACTAATACATCTACCGGCAATGCATCACAATAAAAAAATTCTTTCCACTGATCAGCTAAAACTCCGCCTGTAGCCCCCGCTAATGCTTTAATTAATCCCATAAATTTTCTCCTTTTAAAAATATCAATTTATACACAAATAAAGCTGAAAATATTTCATTATCAGCTTTATATAAGTACTATTTTTTATTTATAAAGAGCTTCAATGCCGACAGCTCTTCATTGTTTAAATTGGCGGCTTCCTTATTTAATCCGGCAGCCTCAATCAATTCAGCCCGCATAATTTTTATATCATTGGGTGCATCAATAGCCAGCTTCACCCAATCAGCACCCATATCCGATATGGATACCGTAATATTTTCTCCTATTTTAAGAGATTCGCCCTTTCGCCTTTGCAGTATAAGCATATAATCAGCCTCCTTTAACAAGCCTGTTTTCATAATCTTTCAGATTATGACGAAGCTGATATTTACTGTTATCTAAAATTATCTGTCCGGATTTTTTATTCAACGCATTGACAATTATAGGACATTTTAAGTTTAACGTGCTTTCATCTAATGTTTCCTTTAACGAACAAATCACGTAAAAAGATACATCATCAATATCAGGATTTCCGATTACATTTAAATCAGAGATAAAGGGAAACGGGTTATAATCATCTATTATCATAAAAGGATTCATAAGCACAAATGATATTAACGGCTCTTCAACACTTTGCAATATAAAAATTCTATCGCTCTCTTCAAAAGGAACCGGCAAATACTTATGCAAATGCTCAAAGCCGTAAAGCCCCTCTTCAAAGACTAATAACTCTTCCTCTTCATATTCCACCGTTCCCAAACCTTTAACTTCTATCTGCATAAGAGCAAACTCCTCCTCTTACTCTTCGTGTCTTGGCGGAACATAAATAGGCTCTCCCAAATATTCAATATGAACATCGGGATATTGAGTTATTTCTACTTCTATACTGCCCGGAATAAACTCAAAATCCCCATTGTTTGAACGTACATCGAAGTTTATTCTGTCCATATCATATGTTATGGACAATTTACCCGGATCTACAGCCGTTTTTACACCTGTTCCGGGTGCAGGATAGGTTTTCATAACCAACTCCGGATTCTTAGGTGCTGCCATTTGTTCGATTATCTTTCCTGTGATATCTTCACCGATTTCGCCCTCCAAGTACATTCTGCCGTTTTCAGCCATTCTGCCTGTGGCTGTATATGCAGCCTTGAATCCCTTTTGTGCAAATTCTTCCGTACTCTTTTTAGGAGTAGCCGACAGTTGGTTCCTAATGTCTAATGTGTCCAGCTTCACCTTTACCGGACTGCTCTTCATTCTGATGCCGCCGCCCTGCTTTTCGGTTATCTCTATCTGTGCAGTCTTATTCTGTCTTTGAACCTTTGCATTCTGTATTTTCATCTCTATGGCTATCGGCACCGTTGTTATTTTTAATAATTGATCCATAACAACAATCCTTTCAAATCTTATTAAAAGGGCAACATTTCTGCCAAAGTTTTAGGAATAATGCTGGTTCCGAGCTTTAACGCCGTATTATAATGCATTAATGCCTGTGACCAGTCTGTAAACGCTTTTTCAGGACTTTCTTTAGCCACTTCCTGATATCTCTCCACTAATATATCCTGAGACAAGGTCAGTCTGCTCTTTGTCTTTTCTACAAAGTTCATCTTTACACCTACCTGTGTTTCAGTAGCCAGTACCCTGTTGAATGCCGCATCAAATCTTTTTAACTCCTTAGAAAACGCCTGATGCCAATTTTCCTGTCTGCTTACAGCATCGCTCTCTTTCCAAAAGCTCGTTGCGGTAGGCGGTGTGCCTGTAGCGGTTTTTGCTATTCTGGTTTTTGTCTGTTTATTCACCAGATAGCCTTGATCATCAACCTCTACATCATTTTTCATAATAGGCTTGTTGGTGAGTGCATCTTTCATTTCTTCTCTGGTATTGGTAGCGGGGTTATCATAAACCAAAGCTCCTGATGAACTGGTATGGAACTCCTTATGTCCGGTGGCAAAATCTTTAAATTCTCTTAACATTTTTGCCAAAGTTCCGGCAATACTCACTATATTGTCCCCTCTTCTAACATTGGTGTTATATTTATTATCAATACCCTTTACTAATGAAACCGAATCATCTTTATCAGCCCAGCCTATAGCTTTCAGCCCGGATAAAGACACATTAAATGCACTTGACTCTCCTATCTTATAAAGGCCGGTTTTATCACCTGTAGGCATAGCTCCGGTATTCGGTTCTGTAGACAGTCCGAATCCCATATCATAATATAACTTTTCGTTATTTAAAGTATCCAATGTTTTCTCATCAGGGCCCGGAGTCTTTCCATATCTGTCCTTTCCGGTTACCACATCTAAGCCCCTGTAATATAAGTTGCCGTTGTGAAGCTCAAATGGCGGTTTCCCTCCATCAGCACCTGCGAATACGAAATCTCCGCTGTCTTTTGAATTAAGAGCCTGAACCATAGACTGCTGTAATTTTTCAAGTTCGGTCGCATATATTTCTCTTTGAGCCGCACTTGTATCTGTTAAAGCCTCTAAAGAATATTTTTTACTTAAATTTCTGGCTATGTCTATCACAGACTGCAATACCTTGTCCTGATTTTGTAGAGTAGCTTGTGCTTTGTTGGCAGCCTGTTGGTAATCGTCATTTTTTGCGTAATCTCTCTTTATTTTTTCTTCTTGAACATAAAGTCCCGGATCCTCTTCTACAGACATATATTTTCTTAATGTAGAGGCCTTTTGACGAGCCTTGTTCATATCCTCAGCTCTTGTTCCAAGATGTTTCAAATAATTATTTGTTAAAGTATTTGTCGTAACCCTCATTTCTTAAAATCCTCCATCAATTATCTTCCTACTCTACCCGTATTCATCAAGGTATCCAACATTTCGTCCATAGCCGTCATTACTCTGGCTGCCGCCTTATACGCCTGGTTATATTGAAGCATAGCTGCCGTTTCCTCATTCTGATCGACTCCCGACACCTGATCCTTATTGAAAGAGATAGCGTCTTTTACCTTGTTTTGTGAATTTTTGAGTGTATCTGTAGAACGCTTGTCTACACCCAAAGTTACTCCGATATTTGTATAAAACTCCTGTAAATTTCCTTTAAATAGAGGCTTGCCTCCGGCTTCTCCCTCCAGAGTGGTGGTAACCTGTCCGTTATCCAATCTCTTCCAATTATAGTTCCTGCTTTCTCCCATTGCTGAAAGCATAGCCAAAATATTATCATTTTGCTTTGATCCGGGCTGGTTCTCCTTTGATGCGGTCATCTTAACTTCGTTGGTTCTCCATCTTTCCGATATTCTTATGTTCTCCGCCGTAAAAGGTCCTGAATGTGTAAATACGGTAGCATTAACGCTTGTTCCCTTTTTTAATTTTGTTCCTTCTTTTAATGTTACGTCGCCTGTAAGCGTTGTTTCCGCCCCTAACACATCACCCTTATGATATGTAGTTCCGTTTACAACAACGGTTTCATTAAATACCGTACCTGCGGGTATTTTATCACCCGTCTTTAATTTTATAGGACTTGACAGTACGCTGTCCTGTGCTAAAGGTGTGTTTTTAGGTACTTCCGCCGTAAATAAAGCATAATCTGTAGGGTCTAAACCTGCCGGCTTGCTCGGCGTGTTAAGAGAGTTAAACACCTTAGCTATCTTATCTGCCAACAAATCCATAGATTTTTCATAAAAACCTATTCCGTTTACATTGGTTCCGTCAAAGGTTCCCTCTTTATTTATCATATCAAGGACACCCTTGATTTCTCCGTTCGCTATGGTCTTATTTGCGTTATATCCCTGCTGAACTCCCGATACATCGTATAATTGAACATCGGGGTCTGGAGTTTTTTGGCTGTCAAATGTCTTGGGTATATCCTTTGAAGATAATGTAAATATACCCTTATCCAAGATACCGCCTTCGGCATTATCATTACTTATACCGCTGACATAAAGCTTGGTCTTTCCGTACATATCTTCACCGGCGGCATTATTAACGTGTTTTTTTATAACCTCCGCACCTATCTGTCTGAAATACAGGGTGTCACCGATATCCTTATCTCCCGCCTTGTCAAGTTCAAGACCTGTACCGTTTGATTTAGCTTTTATATTGTATTGCTGTTCTTCCAGTAAAACAATATCGTTGCTCGGATCTTTATCACCATCATTTAAAGTAATCTTTATATAATCTACAAAAGCCGATCTCTCTCCCGGCTCGGTTGGAGAAACCCTGTCTGTATATTTTACAGTGATAGGAAGATATTTGGAAAGCTCATCTATCATCTGGTTTCTTTGATCCAACATCTCAAGTGCCGGATTACCGAGCGACCTTGACATAGTAATCTGTTTTGTTATTCTGGCTATGTTTTTAATCAGCTCATTGGCTTTCTTAACATTTAAGCTCATAGTGCTCTGTCCGTCTTCAGACGGTTGTAAATCCGAACGAATTTTTTTCAAATCCGTATGGCTGCGATGAAGCAAATTCAATAAAGACTGAAACTCCGCCTTAACTATCTCTTCGTGCTCGTTTTCTCCAACGTGTGTGGAATAGTTGGATATGGCACTTCTTATCTTGCTTAACTGTGCCGATAACGCCTCTTTATCCGTTTCATCAAGAACATTGGTCATCAATTTCTGAATATGATTTATCATCTCGGTGGTAGCAGTCTTTGCATTTTGGTCTCTATACTGTATATCCAAAAATTTATCTCTTAGCTGAGATACTCCGGTCAACTCCACTCCGTATCCGATGTTGGGATTGGCTCCCGTCATATAAAAATTGGATAAACCGCTTAAGTTCATACTCATCATATCGAGTCTCTGTCTGGTGTATCCCGGTGTTCTGGCATTAGTCGCATTTTGTCCTGATACGTCAAGACCCTTTTGATTATATTGTAAAGCTAACTGTGCCATTGTGAATCCTGAAAAAGTTGATCTGATCATTTTTATTTCCCCTTTACGCTTTAAAATCTGTAATAGACGTGCTGCCTATAGGCTTTTTTCTTTCAATATTCGTCGAATTCGTTTCATCAACCGATTGAGATAATCTTTGTGATAAGAACATATTAAGATTGGCTAAATTAAGCTCTATCACCGTACGAACCTCATCGGATAACTGAGAAAAATCCTTTGTAGCATCTCTTAATACATTTACCGCAGTATATAAATCCGCAGCATATTCTTCATCGGTTCTCTCTATCATTTCATCAAAGCTCAAACCCTCATAGCCCAAGCTTTCTATTATCTGTATCCTACGTTTTTCCAAACTCTTCAGCTCCATAGAAGCCGCCTGCTCTTTTTGTAAACAAGCCTGCAACTTTTCTATATCATTCTCCAAAGAAGCATTAAGCTTTATCCTCTGTATCTGAACAAGAGAGGTGAAGATTTTGGATATATCCATAAATATGTTTATAAGATCCTTTATTGCCATTTTAAGCCTCCAACATCAGCTTCTTTATAAGCATATCTCTGTCAATCTTATAATTTCCGCTATCTATTCGCTCTTTTATGCTGTCCAGTTTTTCCTTTTCTACAGGTTTTCTGATATCACTTTTTAATTTATCGGATATTTTTTTTGCAAATGCCTGATCCATAATCTCTGCCTTGTCCGCGTGAATTGTAATGGCATCAAAGCTCCTTGCTGTAGATAATACAGCCTCTTCCTTTTGTCTTATATTTGTCGTGCCTGAAGTGCTGTAACGCTGTACTCCCAAATTATTATTTATTATCTT
This sequence comes from uncultured Lachnospiraceae bacterium, assembly GCA_963544505.1. GTDB lineage: Bacteria > Bacillota > Clostridia > Lachnospirales > Lachnospiraceae > CAUUFM01. The sequence goes on from CAUUFM010000061.1 coordinate 5,885, forward strand.
CATAATTTCTACCCCTTTTAATCTAAAATCGTTTCAAGAAGCAATATTTTTTATCACATATATCTAATTTCGACAAATTTTATAAAAAATTAATATAAATTT
>CAUUFM010000062.1:0-5913 GCA_963544505.1 uncultured Lachnospiraceae bacterium
TTAAACAAGTTTGTCTATTATGGAGAAACGGCATTAAGTACAATGGTATTGTTCAGGATTATAGGCTATACGTTGGGAATACTTGCTATGGTTTTATCTGCAATCGGAATTTATAATACAGCATCAAAATTGTCGGAAAAAGAGCTTGAAAGAGTTGTTTTTACAGGACTTGTGATATTTGGAGTATCTCAGGTTTTTGTTATTATTCAAAGACTTTATTCTATTAAATTATTGCCGAAAAGCGATGTGTTATTTTCTATGATTGCCTGGGTTGCTAATAATAATTTAATTATAAACTTTGTTGTAATGGCGTTTTTTGCTTTTTTACCGATTTTATTGTTTGCTAAAAATATAAAGATAAGTGAGTCTTATGAAAACAGGGCGCAGCTTAGAAAAATTAAATATCTTATGATGAGAAAACGCCATTTGTCCATTTTTTTTATGGCAATGATTACAATAAATATATTATCATTAAGCACTGTAAAAAGCTTTGCAAACAGGGATATAAAACTGTCAGATCCGGAAAATTATGTTTTGGAGAACGATCATATAATAGTTCCCTTATCGGATCTTGAGGACGGACATTTGCATAGATATTCATATAAGGCTGCAGATGGGATAGATATGAGGTTTTTTTTGATAAAAAAATCGGAAGGGGCCTACGGAGTGGTACTTGATGCCTGTGAAATCTGTGGACCGTCAGGATATTTTGAAAGAGGAAATGATGTGGTTTGCAAGCTTTGTGATGTTGTAATGAATAGGGGAACTATAGGTTTTAAGGGAGGTTGTAATCCTATTCCTATTCCATATATAGTGCACGATGAGAAAATAAAAATAGATACTAAGGATCTTGACGCTCAAAGCAGCGTATTTAAGTAGGTGAATGATATATGTTTTTTAGAATGATAAAGGGTTCTATATTTCGTCAAAAAAAGAAGATGTTTGTAATAGGAATTACAATAGCATTAGGTACAAGTCTTGCCTCTTCTATGCTCAATACTATGCTGGGTGTGGGAGATAAGGTCAACAGAGAGCTTAAGACTTATGGAGCTAATATAAATGTTATCTCAAAAGAGGCTTCTATGTTGGACGATTTATACGGGCTTAATGAAAATGAAGATACATCAAGTAATGATGATAATTCCAACAAAAGTTATTTAAAAGAAGACGAGTTGGGTTTATTAAAGACGATATTTTGGGCTTATAATATTGTCGATTACACGCCTTATTTTGATGTAAAGGCAAAAATGAATGATGATGTCAATAATACAAAGGTAGTAGGTACTTGGTTTTATAAGCACTTGGAGTTGCCGACCGGAACGAGTGTAGATACCGGTATTACACGCCTTAAGACGTGGTGGACTATAGATGGAGAGTGGCTGAATGATGATGATACGAAAGATGTTATGGTCGGTACGGTTTTAGCTACCAGAAACGGATTAAAGGTCGGCGATAAGATAAAATTATCTACAAATAATTATAATCAGGAATTTACAATAAAGGGGATTTTTGATTCAGGTTCTGATGAGGATTCTTATATATTTGCTCCGCTTGATGTGGCTCAAAAATTGGCAAATATTGATAATGTTGTAAACAGGATAGAGGTTTCTGCACTCACAACCCCTGATAATGATTTGGCAAGGAAGGCTGCGAGAAATCCTTTAAGCCTGACTGTTAAAGAATGGGAGGTATGGTATTGTACGGCGTATGTATCCGCTATCTGTTATCAAATTCAGGAGGTAATGACAGACTCCATAGCAAAGCCTATCAGACAGGTGGCTGAAAGCGAGGGTGATATTTTAAATAAAACCACTCTTTTAATGCTTTTAATTACAGTCTTAAGTCTTATAAGTTCGGCATTTGGAATTTCTAATCTTGTAACGGCATCAGTTATGGAAAGAAGGGCTGAAATAGGTTTAAAAAAGGCTATCGGGGCACATAATGACAGGATAATAGGTGCTATGCTGACTGAAATTATGATAATAGCTGTAATGGGAGGAACTGTCGGGTATTTGGTAGGACTTGGAATCGCTCAAATAATCGGAATAACGGTATTCGGTTCGGGAATTGCTCCTACCCCTATGGTCGTACCCATTGTAATGATTTTGATATTATTTGTGACTTTATTAGGTAGTATTCCGGCTATTAATTATTTATTAAAGCTTAATCCTACTGAAGTTTTGCATGGAAGGTAAGTATGAAAAACAGTAGAAAATTTTATTTAAAGATGGTATTTTCATCTATCATAAGAAGAAAATCCAGAATGTTTACTGCCATTTTGGCTATTGCTATGGGTGCAACCATTCTTTCAGGTCTTGTGACCATCTATTATGATATTCCGCGTCAATTGGGCAGGGAGTTCAGATCTTACGGTGCGAATATGATAGTTATTCCGAACGGCGAGGCGAAAAATATTTCCGATGAACAGATAGCTGAAATAAAGCAGATTATATCGGAGGAGAGATTAATAGGATTAGCTCCATATATATACACGAATGTAAAGGTTAATGAGCAACCTTATGTGGTGGCATCTACCGATATTTCAGGGCTTAAAAGCAACAGCCCTTTTTGGCTTGTGGACGGACAGTGGCCGCAAAATAAGCGAGAAGTAATGTTAGGGCACGAGGTAAGCAAACAATTAAACCTTAAAATAGGCGATAAGCTTGTAATAAATACTTTGAAGGCTAATTCCGATAAGAAAGAGAGCGTATCTTCCGATTTTGTCATAAGCTCCATTGTCACCACCGGAGGAAAGGAAGAGGAACTGATTTTTGCAAGTGCCGATGATATGAAAGAGATCATAGGAGAAGATGCTAAAGTCGGTGTGGTTGAATGTTCTGTAGAGGCTGAATCTGAAGAATTGTCGAAAATTGCCGATGATATTAATTCAAGTGATGAGAATATAAATGCCAGACTGGTAAAGAGGGTGACAGAATCGCAAACCCTTGTTTTAGGTAAGTTGCAAACGCTTGTATGGATAGTAACGGTAATAGTGTTGTTTATAATGATGATTTGCGTAGGCACCACTATGATGGCTGTAGTCACCGAAAGACGTAAGGAAATAGGTTTAAAAAAGGCTTTGGGTGCGGAAAATAAATCTGTGGTTTTGGACTTCTTGGGAGAGGGTGTAGTTTTAGGTATTTGTGGAGGTTTACTTGGAGTATTGTTCGGATATTTCTTTGCAGGTAGTGTAAGCCTTAATGTTTTTGCCAGAAAGGTACATTTTGTATTTTGGTTGGCTCCGGTGACGGTAATTGTTTCCGTGATTATTACCGTTATTGCCTGTCTTATACCGGTTAGAACGGCTGTGGACGTAGATCCGGCTTTAGTCTTAAGAGGAGAGTAGGAGGATTTTGCAAATGGATATTTTAACTTTGAACGGAATTTCAAAGATTTACGGCGAATTAAAGGCGCTTGATAATATAAACCTGAATGTGGAAAAGGGGGAGTGGGTGGCAATTATGGGGCCGTCCGGCTCGGGCAAGACTACAATGATGAATATAATAGGCTGTATGGACAAGGCGTCAATAGGTCAGCTGGTGCTTGCAGGTCAAGATATTTCCACACTTTCTTCAAAGGAATTAACTCAGATTAGAAGAGATAAGATAGGACTTATTTTTCAGCAATTTCATTTGGTAAACTATTTAACTGCTCTTGAAAATGTAATGATGGCACAATACTATCATTCTATGCCTGATGAGGAAGAGGCTATGGAGGTGCTTGAAGCTGTGGGTCTTAAAGACAGGGCAAAGCATTTGCCCAACCAATTGTCCGGCGGAGAGCAGCAGAGAGTATGTATTGCAAGAGCTTTGGTAAATCATCCTGATATTATTTTGGCTGATGAGCCCACAGGAAATTTAGATGAAAAAAATGAGTTTATTGTAATGGATATTTTTGAAAAATTGCATAATAAAGGGTCAAGTATTATAGTTGTAACTCACGATCAGGAGGTTGGAGATGAGGCTGAACGTATAATCAGACTTGATCACGGAAGAATAGCCGATGTTGAAAAGAAGAAAAGACAAAGACCTGTTATTACAGGTTAATATAAATTATAAGGAGATTTAATTATGAGAAAATTTATGAGAAATTGTGCTGTTTTATCAGCAGTTGTATTATGTACGGTATCAATGTACGGTTGTGGCGGTCAAAATAAGGCTGAAAATTCACCTGTTACTTATAAAGACGGAACTTATGAGGCGGAGGGCGTACCTGATTCCTTCGGCGGAAAGGTGAAAGTTCATATTACAATTAAAGATTCCAAGATTTCAGATGTAACAATGGAAAATATTGATGTCAACGGTAATGAAAAGGACGAAGATTACGGAAAACAGGACGGAGAAATAAAAAATGAAGGCTTATACAAGATAGCTCAAGCTGCGGTAACTAATTCTAAGGAGTATCCTTCAAAACTTATAGAAACTCAGGATATTGAGAAAGTTGATGCTATAGCCGGAGCTACAGAGAGTAATGTATCTTTTAAAGAAGCTGTAAAGCTTGCACTGAAGAATGCAAAATAATTATGAAAGGATATTTGAGCAGTCTTGAGATTGCAAGGCATAATATAAATAATAAAAAGGCAAGGGCTGTACTCCTCACTGTATTAAGCTGTTTATTATGTTTTGTTTTGTTTTTGTCAAGTTTTTTGATTTACAGCTTAAAGAGCGGTATGTCATCGCTTTATGACCGTATCGGTGCTGATATTATCGTTGTTCCTCAAGGTTATGATGCAAAGATCACAAGTGCCATATTAAGAGGTGAGCCGAATACTTTCTTTTTTGAAAAATCCGTTTATGAACGTGTAAAAAAAATAAAAGGTGTGGAAAAAGCCACTTTTCAATTATTTTTAGCCACATTATCCGCCGGTTGTTGTTCTTTTCCCATACAGGTGATAGGCTATGATGAAAATTCGGATTTTTTGGTAAAACCTTGGCTTATGCGTCAGGTCAAAACACCGTTAAATAAGGGCGAAATCATTGTAGGAGCCAATATTGTCGGAGACATTCACGAGAATGTCAAGTTTTTTAATCAAGGATTTAAGATAAAGGGTCGTTTGGCAAAAACCGGAATGGGATTTGATAACACTGTATTTATGAGTTTTGATGAAGTATTAAGGTTATCCAAGGAATATGCAAAAATCTTAGATCTGCCTTTGGAAAATCAAGAAAATCTCATTTCGAGTGTTATGATTAAGGTGGATAATAAGACAGATGTGCAAAGTGTAAAAAATGCAATTGATAATGAATTTAAAGGTGAAGGAATTTATTGCCTTGCAGCTCAATCTATGATGAATGAGATAGGGAAACACACACAGAATTTGTTAGGTTTTATTTATATTTTGATAGCTCTTGTATGGGTTTTGGTATTTGCAGTTCTTATTCTTGTTTACAGTGTTTCGATAAGAGAAAGAAAAAAAGAAATCGCAACCTTGCGTATAATAGGAGCTACTAAGCGTAAAGTAAAGAGCATTATATTAAATGAGGTGCTTCTTATTAACATAAAGGGTTCTTTGATAGGAACGGTGCTGTCTTTAGCGGTCTCTATTCTGTTTTCAAATGCTTTCAGTGAGGCTTTTAAGATGCCGTTTTTATCGCCTGATTATATTTTGATGTTTGTTTTAGGCGTTATAGTTGTTTTTATAGGTACTGTTATGGGACCTTTAGCGGTATCGGTTGCTTTAAATAAGATGTTGAATCAGGAAATAGCCTTGCTTTTAAGAGAAAATGATTAAAAATCTTTTTTAAAATAATTATTAATATCAGTAAAGGGTTGCTGTAGAAAGTAATAAAAGCTTTCTACGGCAACCCTTTTATACTATGCTATGCAGTTTTGAGTGTTAAAATAATTACGGTTCGATTATATTGAACGGATTGGTTTCTTTGATGGGGAATTGGTTCATATTTTCCATCATAA
>CAUUFM010000063.1:0-5898 GCA_963544505.1 uncultured Lachnospiraceae bacterium
CCTAATTTTACGGTAAAGAGCGGTATAAATCAATTAAGACGCGGTATAGATTACGAGTTCACCTTTATTGACAATATTGAGGCGGGTACCGCCACTCTTATGATAAACGGAAAAAATCAATATGACGGTTATTGGGCTAAGAAGACATTTAAAATAGCAAAAGCCGATCTTGTGATTAAAAATCCGGTGCTTGCAGTAAACACATTAAAAGCAAGCAACTATACCTATGATTTATCAATGCTTTTACCGCCGACAGGTATGACACCTACAGATAGGGCGAATACTGTCTATAAGCTCGGAAAATCTTCGTTACCTAAAACTAATTTCAGTAATATCACAAATGGCGGCAACACATCTATATTAAGCTTTGATGCAAAAGGAATCACAACTGCGGGAACACAGGGTATTATTGAATTGACTATTGAAAGCTCTCCGAACTTTAATAAGGCTTCGGTACAACTCACCGTAAAATCCGATTCAGGAATGAAGGTAAGCTTCAATCCTAAGAACGGACAGGATGCTTTTACCATAAATGTTGAGCCGGGAGCTAAAATTAATACTCCTGATGTTCCAAAGAAAGATAATGCCACCTTTACGGGCTGGTATAGAGCCGACGGCAAGCAGTGGGACTTTGATAAAGATTTAGTATCTTCAAGTATGGAATTATATGCAGGCTGGAGAGACGGAAAAGATATGGGAACGCCTGAAACTCTGAATTATAATTCCAATGACGGAAAAATAAGTCAGACTTTCTTAGACAGAGCGGTGGCTGAACATAGAGATTTAAAGGTAAATGTGGTGGACGCAAAGGGTGATATTGTTTCACAATGGCTCTTTGATGCTGATAAAATAGGCGGAGTACCTGCGGGCTCATTTGATTTAAATACTGATATTTATGATGCAGAGGAATCTCCGGCATTTAATCTGCTAAAAGAAGACATAAACGGAATGAAAGGTATCGGAATAAGTATAGGAGCCGGAGGTGCTATGCCTGTCGGAGCGATGGTAAAGGTTAAAGCACCTGATAATTTAGGTGGAAGAAAGGGCAGGGATTTATATCTTTATAAATATAATCCCGATACACATAAATTATTGACACTTCCAAGAAGATCAAAAATCAAGGTGGATACTGACGGATATGCAAAAATTCCTGTTATTGAATCCGGAGATTATATATTAGCTGTTAAAAGACCGAAATCTAAGAATATTGTTACTTTAAATAAACAAATAAACGTAAATAAAATTAAAAATGCAAATGTCGGTTCAAGTAAAAAAATTAATTTATCAGCTTCTCCTACATTAAAAAGGGTGAGCAACTTAAAACAGGATATGCCATATTATTACGGGGCTTATAATGCCAAATTTTCAAGCTCAAATAAAAAAGTGGCAAAAGTCAGCGGTGGCGGTAACATAAAGTTCTTAAAAAAGGGAACTGTAAAAATTTATACCGATATAGAGTTATATAATGGTACAAAGACAAGAAAAACTATGACAATCAAGGTGAAATAATTAAAAGAGGTGGCACTAATAATGAAAGAGTTGCATAAAAAAAGAATATTTTTAAGCCTGATTTTAATGATGTTTGCATTTTGTCTGATATTTAATACAGATGTATCTGCTGCAAAAAAGAAAAAGTATAATAAAAGAATTAAGGTTTCCAAGTCTGTAAAACCTACCGGTATGAAAACCTTTATCACTTATTACAATTTGAATGTGGGAGAAACAAGAGATATTAAAGTTGCTCCTAAAAAGGCTACAATTAAGGTGCAGTATTTACCGACAAATGCAAAGAGAACCGGTATCAGTGTAAAATCTTCAAATAGCGGTATAGTAAAGATAACAAGAAAAAATGAGTTTTATTATAAGTTTACGGCAAAGAAAAAGGGCAGTGTTACCCTTACCATAAGCTCTCTTAAAAATGCCGCAAACGGTAAAAAATTGCAGGTAAAAGTGAGGATTAGGGTAGATGATCCTAAGCCTATAAGATCTATAACCGCAGCTAAAAACGGTGTTTCTCAAATCAGAGTGAATTTTGATACCGTTATTAAAAACAGGTTCGATATTTCAAAGCTTGTTGTTACCAGATATGATGACAGAGATGAAAAACAGCTTGAAACACTGTCAATTAAAAATTTTGAATATGTAAAAGATGATGAATTCGGAGTGTTATTAAATCTTGTAAAGGATTTGGAAAGTCATTCCAATTACCATATTCAGTATGACGGTATGTTTGCAAGTTTTGAAACAGGTAAAATAGGTGTAAACAGAATTGAGGTTGTAAATAAGAAAATACCCAAAAATATGCCCAGCAAGATAGTTCTTAAGGCATTTGATATTGAGGGTAACGATGTGACCGAGACCGGATTTTTTAAGAAAGATAAGGTAGTAATTAAGCTGCTTGATGCCACCTCCAATGCTACAAGACTTGAAGGAATCGGTATAAACAGCAAGCTTTATATGATAGAGACCGGGTCAAAGGCTAATATAGAAATATCCTACGATGATATAAAATTAAAAGAAGAGATAACCTGTGATGATATGGTGGATTCTTCCTTAAACAACGTATATAAAAATGTTGTAGTTTACGGTACAGACAGCATTAATTGGGATATAGTTAAGGAAAATGAGCTTGCCAAGTTTGATTTATCCAAAAAGGACGCTTCTATAGCTCTTTTATTAAAAGCCTCTGACGGAAAATTGATTTCCAACAAGATTTATGATAAGAATTATGACCCCAAGGCGACTTTTACATATTCCGTAAATAAGGGTTCTAAGATAAAGGTTGATGAAAAGACCGGCGCCATAAGTGCAAATAAGGCGGGAAATTACGGCGTAAAGGTCACTATGAATTATAATGGAAACAATTATCAGTATTATGTGTCCATTAAGGCTGAAGATATTAAATTGGGTGCCGTGACACTTGATTATCCTGAAATTACGGTTTCCAACAGAAACGGAATAAAGTATGTAAATCTTAGATGTGTTAATATTTATGGCGGAAGCATAGAAGAACGTGATATGAAATACACACCTGTTATAACTTACAAAAATGCTGATGCGAAAAGCTCCAATAAAAATTCTGAACCTGATGCACTTAAAGGGCTTGTAGAGCTTAAAGAGAATAAGAAGCTGACAATTAAAATCGATGCTACAGGCAGAAAGCCTTCCGGAACATATTATTATGAGATAGTAATAGGAGATCCTAAAAAAGAAACTGTAAAGACCTATCTTACTGTAAAGGTTCAAGATTCTACAACAGATGATGTTTCTTTTGAATACAGATTTAAAGATGTGCTTGAAAAACCTCATATAGACCTTAGGATAGGCAATGAATTAAGCTTGAATGATATTGAAACTATTGCAAAAGGTGTTGATTTAAGCCTTTATTCTTATAATCAGTTCGGAACTCCTGTAGGGGTTGCACCTACCAATAATTTTAAAATTAACGGTAAATATTATGACCCGGCGACCATGCCTTATATTGTACCGAACAGTAACGGAGGATTTAATTTTGTTCCTATCGCCATTGAAAAAAGAACGGTTGTAGGCGGTGAGGTTACTGTAATTAAAAAGATTGCTCCTACGGGCGGATATAATATCAGTACAGAGGTTTATAACACAAGATATAACCGTATGCAGACCTACAGTTGCTCAATAAATGTAACCGATACGCAAGGTACTATGGTTGAAAACAGTGATTTTAAGGTCAAAAGAGCGGGAATTAACGGAGCACCTACTATACTGCAAAGCGGTATGTCAGGCACCCCGTCTATGATTGCAAGTCAGCTTGTTACCAAGATGGACGACAGTGTCTTTATGCCTGAGATTGAGGCTACGGCATTTGATGTAAGATACCCTAATGTCAAGGCGTATACACTTGTTTCGGGTAACAGATATGTGATTGATTATGTTTATCTTCCTATGCCTGTGGTTACAAGGGACAGGACTGAAATATTTGTTTATCAGCAGCATAGGCTTGATATAATGCTTGGAACAAATTAAGATTATTATTTATTATAGAGAAAAGATTAACGCACACATTGATTTGATAAATTTTCTTAATGGGCGCTATCTCTTTTCTCTATAATTATGTTTTAAAGAATATAGTTTATTTAGGTTGATTAAAAATATGTTTGATATAAAAGAGGAATTGAAAAAACTTCCTGACAAGCCGGGTGTTTATTTGATGAAAGATAAGCACGAGGAGATTATTTATGTCGGAAAGGCACGTGTGCTTAAAAACAGAGTGCGTCAATATTTTCAAAGCGGAAAGAATAAGTCGGCGAAGATTTTAAAGATGGTAAGCCTTATTGACAGCTTTGAGTATATTATTACGGATTCAGAGCTTGAGGCTCTTATTTTGGAGTGTAATCTTATCAAGGAGTATTCTCCCAAGTATAATACTATGCTTAAAGATGACAAAACCTATCCTTATATTAAAGTTACCGTTTCCGAGAGTTTTCCGAGACTCATATATACCCGTTCTATGAAAAAGGATAAATCAAAGTATTTCGGACCCTATTCAGCGGCTTTTGCAGTGAAGGATACTATTGAACTGCTTAGAAAAATGTATAAAATCAGACCTTGTAATAAGGCGCTTAAAGATTCGGGAAATAATGTACCATATTGTCTTTATTATCATATAAAACAATGTGATGCACCCTGTCAGGATATGGTGAGTGTTGAGGAGTATAGAAAGGGTGTTGATAAGGCTCTTTTATTTTTGAGCGGAAAATATGATAATATAATATCTGAACTCACGGAAAAAATGTATAGTCATTCGGAAAAATTGGAGTTTGAACAGGCGGGAGAGTATAAGAATCTGATAGATTCTGTAAATAAGATTGCACAAAAACAAAAAATCACAGGCAGTGACGGTGAAGACAGAGATATAATAGCGGTTGCCGGTGATAATATGGTTGCCGTAGCTCAGGTTTTTTTTGTAAGAGACGGAAAATTGATAGGAAGAGAGCATTTTTATTTAAAAAATGTGCATAACAGCAGTATTCCTGAAATTTTGTCCGATTTTATAAAGCAGTTTTATCAAGGTTCTCCCTTTATTCCTAAAAGCCTTATGCTACAGACTCCTATAAAGGATATGGATTTGATTAAGGAATGGTTGTCGGACATCAGAGGCTCCAAGGTACAGATTTTAGCTCCGAAATATGGTGAAAAAGAAAAGTTGGTAGAACTTGCATATAAAAATGCCAAACTTGTATTAAATATTGATAAGGAGAGATTAAAAGCTGAAGAAGCAAGAAATACGGGAGCGGTAAACAGGCTTGCAGGTATTTTAAATATTACAAATCTTTACAGGATAGAGGCTTATGATATTTCACATATAAGCGGGTTTGAAACGGTCGGAGCTATGATTGTGTACGAAAACGGTTCATTTAAGAGAAACTCTTATAGGAAGTTTAAGATAAGACAAGTTACATCTTCTGATGATTACGCCGCTATGTATGAAACTTTAAAACGACGATTATCTCACATAGAAGATAGGAATTTCGGAGGTTATCCCGACCTTATTTTGATGGACGGCGGTCGCGGGCAGGTAAATATAGCTTTGAAAGTAATTAATGAGCTTAATCTTAATATTAAGGTATGTGGAATGGTAAAGGACGATAAGCATAGAACTGCCGGACTTTACTATAATAATGAAGAGATAATTGCCGATAAAAATGAAGAAGATGTGATGAAGCTCGTTACACGTATACAAGATGAGGTGCATAGATTTGCGATTACTTATCACAGATTAAGGCGTAAAAAAGAGCAGGTACACTCTATACTTGATGATATTAGAGGGATAGGACCTTTAAGAAGACTTGCTCTAATGAAACATTTCGGCAGTATTGAGGCTATAAGAGAGGCGGATTTGAACAGTTTAGCTGCTGTAGA
>CAUUFM010000064.1:0-5854 GCA_963544505.1 uncultured Lachnospiraceae bacterium
TTGATTTGTCCCGGATAATCAAGCTCGTTTTCTATCCTTCCTGATATATCGTGTGCCAAAAGTACCATATCATCATCTGATATTTTTTCGGGAAGAACCATTATTCTTATTTCTCTACCCGCCTGTATGGCAAAGGATTTATCCACAGCTTCAAAGCCGTTGGCTATTTCTTCTAATTGTTTCAGCCTGTTTGTATAATTTTCCAATGCCTCTCTTCTGGCACCCGTTCTGGCGGCGGAAATGGAGTCTGCGGCGGCAACAAGACAGGCTATTATGGATTCAGGCTCGACATCTCCGTGATGTGAAGCTACGGAATTTATAACTACAGGGTGTTCCTTGTACTTGGTACACAGATCCACTCCTATTTGAACGTGTGAACCCTCTATTTCGTGATCCATAGCCTTTCCTATATCGTGTAAAAGACCGCTTCTTTTGGCAAGCTTTATGTCTTGACCTGTTTCTGCCGCCAAAAGACCTGCTAAATTTGCAACCTCGATTGAATGTTTAAGTACATTTTGTCCAAAGCTTGTTCTGTAATGCAGTCTGCCTAAAATTTTTACAAGTTCCGCTCTGATACCGTGTAGACCGAGGGTCAGAACTGCATTTTCACCCTCCTCTTTTATTTTAAGGTCTACCTCTTTTTTTGCCTTTTCTACCATTTCTTCTATTCTTGCGGGGTGTATTCTACCGTCGATTATGAGTTTTTCCAAAGCAAGCCTTGCTATTTCACGTCTAATAGGGTCAAAAGCTGATAATATTACGGCTTCGGGGGTATCATCAATTATTAAATCCACTCCCGTTATGCTCTCAAGTGTTCTGATATTTCTACCCTCTCTACCTATTATTCTGCCTTTCATATCATCGCTTGGAAGCTCCACAACGGATACTGTAGCTTCTGATACGTGGTCGGCGGCACATCTTTGGATAGCATTTACAATGTATTCTCTTGCATTTCTGTCAGCTTCTTCCTTTGCCTTTGCGTCAAGCTCCTTTATGATAAGAGCTTTTTCGTGTTTGATTTCATTTTCCATAGCTTTAAGCAGAAATTCCTTTGCCTCATCTTTAGTCATCTCCGCTAATTTTTCGAGAGCTTCCGTTCTGGATTGTAAAAGCCTTTCCGCTTCATCTAATTTTTGTTTTAAAGATTCTTCTTTAGCAAATAAAGCTTTTTCGTTTTTTTCCAACGTTTCAGTTTTTTTATCCAGTAATTCCTCTTTGTGTTGAACTCTCTGTTCAAAATGTTGTAATTCGTTTCTTCGTTCCTTAACTTCTTTTTCAAGCTCATTTTTGGCTTTGATATTTTCTTCTTTCGCCTCAAGTAAAGCTTCTTTTTTCTTAGTTTCAGCCGTTTTAATAGCATCATCTATAATATCTCTAGCTTTTTTGTCAGCATTGGCAATTTTTTGTGAATTGGATTTCATAACGCTTGAGCGTGTGATAAAACCTACAACTATTGCCACAACGGCTAATATAGCTATAAATATAAAAATATAAACATAGTTAATCGGCACGAAATTAGCACCTCCTTATTCAATTTTCACTGTACGGATATACCCAACCATTCTATACCTATATGCTGATTGTGTCAAGTACGAAAGATTAAGTTTACTCTTTGTTTGATTGGGGTTAAATCTATAATCCGATCGCAAATCAATTGTATCTACGGTATATAACTAAAGACTGATATTAATTAAAAAAAATTAATGTATTTTAATTAAAACTTAATAATATTATTTATAGATTATTTATAAATTTTATGCTACAATACCAACACTCAATATGATTTGCTTATGTTGGATATATGAGAGCTTGCTCTCAATATAGACAATATAAGCTAATCATCAAGATAATTAGCTGAGTTTGCCTATATGAAAGCTTGCTTTAGGTATAGGCAAATTATAGCTAATTATCAACTGAATTGACAGAAAAGTAACTTTATTAAGAATTATATTTTGGTTTTGGGGAGAGTTGAATGAGCAAATTTAAGAAATATTTTTTTCTTATAACATTTATTTTGTTATGTATTTCATTTAATTATATCGGGAACAGCCTATCTAAATCCTTTGAATTACCAATTAGAATTGACAGTCTCGGCACTATTTTATCGACCTTTGCTCTTGGAAGAGTGGGAGGGTCTGTTATTGCCGTGGGATCTAATATTATATATAATTTTGCTGAACCCTCATATATTTTATGCTCCGTTACATCGGTGTGTGTAGCTGTTATGGTCGGATATCTTGCTAAAAAGAAGTATCTGGAGAATCTTTATGGAATTTTTACCGCAAGTTTTATAACTACAATTATTGCTACCGGGGTGCAAGTGCCTATAAATCTTATCTTATTTGACGGATATACCTCAAATAAATGGGGTGACGGAATTGTTGGGTTTTTATTAAAACAAAAATTGCCCAAACTTGTTTGCTGTATTGTAGGAGAATTTTATATTGATTTTATAGATAATTTGCTTGCATTATTAATATTATTTGCAGTAGTCAGAGGTATCAGGTTTTTTAGAAAGAAATTTTTATTTCCAAAAGAGATATTTCCTTTTGTATTACTTGTAATAATAATTAATCTCTTTACGTTTACTGATGCTAAGGCTGAAATTAAAAGCAGATATGAGAATTTAGGCAATTATATGCAGATAAGCTATAATGAAGAAAAGGGGCTTCCGGGAGGAATTGCCAATGACATAACACAAAACAGGGACGGCTCACTTTTGATAGGGACACATGGCGGAATATACAGATATTCAGGAAATGATTTTAAATTTATGCCTGAGTACAGGGCAATCAGTAATGTGAACAAATTTTTGACAGATGGCGAGGGAAAGCTCCTTATCGGAACAAATGATAACGGGCTTTTTATCTGTATTAATAATAAGATAACAGGAGAGTTGACAGAAAATCACGGGCTGCCGTCAAATTCGATAAGAAGTATAGAGGAGGTGGGAAGGAACCGATATTATGTCGGGACATCATCACATTTAGCCTATGTCGGTTTAAATGACAGCCTGTCTATAATAAAAACCTTTCCGGAAATATCTTTTGTGATAAGTATGGCTTCTGATGCCGATGGAAATTTGGCGGCGGTAACAAATGCCGGAGAACTATATATTATAAGAGATGCACAGATTGTATCAAGGGTTATTCCTAAAGGGTCAGATAGTTTTCATTGTTGTGAATTTGATATGAACGGAAATTTGTATCTTGGAACATATGAAAATAAGATATTGCAATATACCCTAAAAGACGATATTCTTGAAAAAAAGAAAACGATTTCCACTAATGAACTTACGGAAATTGAAGATATCAGTTTTTCTAAAATGGGGCAGATGATAGTATGTGCCTATAACGGAGTCGGATATATGACGGGTAAAGGGAAGATAAAGAGTCTGAATACCGATAATTTTTCTTCCTATATAAATACTTCTCTTATTGATTATCAGGGGAATTTTTGGTTTCTTTCATCAAGGCAGGGTTTGCTCAAGCTCTGCAAGACACCCTATATAGATGTATATAATAGAATGGGACTTGAAAATAAGATTGTAAATGCCATAACGATGTGGAAGGGCAACTTATATTTTGCTACAGATAACGGAATTGATGTTATAAGCAGAGATTGTAAAAAAGTTATGCACTGTGACTTGACAAAAATGCTCGAGGGAGTTAGAGTGCTTTCATTTTTAGTGGATAAGAATAATAATTTGCTTTTATCTACCACAGGAAAGGGTGTATTAAAGGTAGATACTCGCGGAAAAATTAAGAGATATGATACTAAGATAGGGGCAAATGATAACAGGGCAAGATCTGCTGTAGAGCTAAGTGACGGAAGCATTGCTATTGCCGGCGATTACGGGATAAGCTTTATAAAAGACGATAAGGTGATTGGTATAATCAACAAGCATAATGAGCTTGATAATCCGAAAATTTTATGTCTTTATGAAATGAATGATAAGACCCTGCTTGCCGGGACTGACGGTTCGGGAATAGTTGCAATAAAAGAGGGAAAAATAACTCGTATTTTGCGGAGGGTGGACGGATTAAGCTCAGATATAATAAGGCGAATAGTAAAAGATCCGAAAGGTGAAGGAGTTTTTATAGTTACAAGCAACGACCTTTGCTTTATGGATAATAATTATAATATAAAAATATTAAACAGTTTTCCTTATTTTAATAATTATGACTTGATAATAGGACTTAACGGAGATATTTTCGTTACAGGTTCAGACGGAATTTATGTGGTGAATAGAGATAAGCTTTTAGAAAATGATGAAATAAATTATATAAAGCTTGATAAGAAAAACGGTCTTAATATAAAGCTGACCAACAACTCCTGGAATTATATAGATGATAAAAATAATCTATATCTTGCAGGGCATAAAAGGGTTACAAGGATTAATTTAAAAAATTATAATATCAGATATCGTTCCTACAGAATGAATATGGATTCTGTAGTGGTAGATGATACTATTTATCCGATAAAACCGGGAGAAAGGATAGAAATACCGCGTGATGCAAAATCTATAGTATTCAAGCCTGAAATAATTAATTATTCAGTCAGCAATCCACGTGTAAAAGTATATTTGGAAGGTTTTGATACTTTGCCCAAAATTATGTATGCAAGCGATCTTAAGGAAGTAAGCTACACCAATCTTAATTTTGGAGATTACAGCTTTAATATATCTATTTTAGATGAAAGGGGCGAGGTTATAGCCAAAAACGAATATCTTTTTACTAAAAAAATGGAATTTTATGATACTGATATATTCAATATATATCTGTGTATTGTATTTATCCTGTTGGTAATATATATTACTTGGGTGATATCAAGAAGCTTGGTGCAAAAAACAATCAGCATTCAGAAAAGAGAGATAGAGATTGCCAGAAGCAAGCTTAAAATGACTGAAGCAGCAGTGCTGACAATAGCCAAGATGGTTGATGCAAAAGATGAAAACACGAGTCAACATTCTTATCGTGTGGCGCAATATTCGCTGTTAATAGCAGAAAAGCTTGGACTTAATTCTGCCGATAAGGAGGAACTTAGAAGAGCCGCTATGCTCCACGATATAGGAAAGATAAGGATATCTGACAGCGTACTTAAAAAACCGTCGTGGCTTACTGATGAAGAGACTGATATTATGCGAAAACACGTTGTATTCGGAGCTGAGATTTTAAGAGACTTTAATTTTTCGGAGCAGATAATAGACGGGGCAAGATATCATCACGAAAGATATGACGGAAACGGCTATGTTATGGGTTTAAGAGGGGAAGATATTCCCTTGTTTGCAAGAATAATCGGCATAGCGGACGCCTTTGATGCAATGACGGCAAACCGTGTTTATAGAAAAAGGCTTTCTTTTGATGTTGTGGTATCCGAGATAAAAAGGGGTAGAGGCACGCAGTTTGATCCTCAGATGGCAGATATTATGCTTGAGCTTATAAAGGAAAGGTTAATTGATGAAAGAGAAATTTATGAAAAAAGCAATTTTGATAATGAGGAAGGTGTAGTAATATGAAAAAATTGCATATTACTATAACTGTCACCGTGATAGCGGCAGTGATAATATCCTTTGTTTTTTATAATTTGTTTAAACCTAAGAAAACAGATGATGTTATTAAGGTAGGTTTTGTTTTTGTGGGAGATGAAAGTCATACATATACGTTAAATTTTATAAGCGGAATGAGCAGCTTAAAGGAGACTTTCGGCGACAAGGTGGAGTTGTATCCTGCATATAATGTTCCAAAGAGAAATCAGGAGAGGGTAGTAGACAATCTTGTGGAGAAAAAGGGTTGTACCTTGATTTTTGCAAACAGCTACGATTATAAAATTAATACTAAAGAATGTGCCAAGA
>CAUUFM010000065.1:0-5755 GCA_963544505.1 uncultured Lachnospiraceae bacterium
TTGCTGTTTTGCATATGACTTTGTGACATATTTTTTATGTATTTATCTCTTTCAGAATATAAGTCCGTCAATGTTTTATAAAGTACATCGGTGCGAATTTCTTCCTCCTCCAAAACCTTGCTGTAGCCTTGATTTTCATAGGATCTTGCATTTAATATCTGATCCCCTCTGCTTGCATTTTTTGATAAGGGAATAAGGAGGTTGGGCTTTCTTAATGCCACCAGTTCGCTTATTGTGCCGGCACCCGCCCTTGATACTACAATATCCGCCGCAGCCATCAGATCTTTGAGTTCTTTGCCCACATATTCATATTGAACATAGCCTTTTACATCGTTAAAAGAGGGGTCAACTTTGCCCTTTCCGCATAGATGTACTATGTTAAAGTCATTTAGGAGGGTGTCCAAGATGTTTCTTATAAAATTGTTTATATTTACAGAGCCTAAGCTTCCTCCGGTTACCAGCAATAACGGTTTATCCGACGGCAGATTACAAAATGCGAAGCCGTCTTCTTTTGAGCCGTTCAGCAGTTCTTCTCTAATCGGAGGACCTGTAAGCACGGACTTGTTTTTCGGAAGAGAATTTAAGGTTTCCGGAAATGAGCAACATATTCTGTCACAGGACGGTATGGACAGTTTGTTTGCAAGCCCTATTGTGATGTCGGATTCGTGCAATATAACCGGAATATGCTGTAAATGAGCCGCTGTGACTATAGGTACGGAAACGTAGCCTCCTTTGGAAAATATGATATCCGGTTTTAACTCTTTTATTATTCTTTGCGATTCGACAAGACCTTTTAATATTCTGAAAGGATCGGTAAAATTTTTAATGTCGAAGTAGCGCCTTAGTTTACCGGTATTTATTCCGTAATACGGGATCTTAAGTTCTGTTATGAGTTGTTTTTCAATTCCGTTATAAGAGCCTACATAGTATATCTCAAAGCCTATATCTTTAAGAGCAGGGATAAGTGCAATGTTCGGTATAACGTGCCCTGCCGTACCGCCACCGGTTAAAATAATTTTTTTCATTTTTTTTCTCCATTTTTTAGTTTATTATATATTATATATTAAGTTATGCGTCAAAACGCTTTTTAAAGTTTCCGATAATCTCTCTTTTATCATCTATTATAAGGAAAGCTTTCGGATCTATTGCTTTTACCACACTTGTGAGCCTGTGCACCTCGTATTTTGATACAATTGCCAAATATACGATATAATTTTCTTTTGTATATTCACCGCAGGCATTCCAATGCGTAGCTCCACGCTTTAATACGGAGTTTATGGCATCTCCTATATCTGTATTCTTGCTGATAATTATAACAGCCGATTGGATATTCTGATAATGCACCTTGTCTATTACTATTGATGTAATAAATGAAAAAATCATTGAATAAATGGCTGTTTCCCAGTCTATAGTGAAACCTGAATACAAATATATTATAAGATTGATTGAAATAGCAATCTTTCCCACGCTGTAACCCGGAATTCTTTTACTCACTAAAAGACCTAAGATGTCCGTACCGCCTGTAGATGCTCCGCTTTTAAGGATAGTTCCTATGGAAAAGCCCACCAAAATTCCTCCTACCAGACAGGCTGTCAATCTGTCTTCAATTACCATAGGGAAATAATGACTGAAAGACAGCAACAGGCTGGATAAAAAAACCGCATACAGTGTTTTAAATACGAATATGGAGCTTAGTTCTTTATAGGATATTATAAGAAGAGGTATGTTTAAAACCCATATTATAATACCTGTAAAGTCTATTTTTGCGGCAATATTAAGGTGCATATGTTCCACTAACAGCCTTTGGAATATCTGCCCTATACCTGTGAAGCCTCCGCCAAAAATTCCGTGAGGTATCAGGAACAGACAATATGCGGCGGCATATAGAATTGTTCCCAATGTGAGATATATCATTGAAGAAAGAAATATTTTTTGCTCGAAATATTTGTTAAACATTCGGGCTACCTCCTGATTTATCGTATATTGAGGTCATTTAAGTTCGACTGATATAAATATTATATACCCATATTAAAATAAAATCCAGTGGCTTTTTGTAAAACTATTGATTTTTTGCTCTGTAATTGCTATAATCTTTAAATTATAAAGAATAATCAAAGGAAAGGAGCTAATTATGGGGGAAAAGTATTATATCACCACTGCTATTGCTTACACATCAGGCAAGCCTCACGTAGGTAATGTATATGAGATAGTTCTGGCAGATTGTATAGCGAGATACAAAAGGCAACAGGGCTTTGATGTTTATTTTCAAACCGGAACAGATGAGCACGGTCAAAAAATTGAAGAGAAGGCAAAGGCAGAGGGTATGCAGCCTAAAGAATTTGTCGATAAAATAGCGGGTCAGATAAAGGATCTATGGGATTTGATGAATTCAAGCTACGATGCCTTTGTTAGAACAACCGATGCGGATCACGAGCTTAAGGTTCAGCAGATTTTCAAGAAATTATATGAAAAGGGAGATATTTATAAGGGTAAATACGAGGGAATGTACTGTACACCCTGTGAGTCTTTTTGGACAGAATCTCAGCTGATAGAGGGGAAATGCCCCGATTGCGGCAGAGATGTACATTTTGAAACTGAAGAGGCTTATTTTTTCAAAATGGGGAAATATGCCGACAGATTAATGAAATATTATGACGAGCATCCTGATTTTATCAGCCCCGTGTCAAGAAAAAATGAGATGGTTAATAATTTCTTAAAGCCGGGGTTACAGGATTTATGTGTATCAAGAACATCTTTTAAGTGGGGTATACCGGTAGATTTTGACCCTAAGCACGTGGTATATGTATGGCTTGACGCCTTATCCAACTACATTACAAAGATAGGCTATGATGCGGACGGTAATCATTCCGATTTATATAAGAAAAACTGGCCGGCTGAATTGCATCTTGTAGGGAAAGACATAATAAGATTTCATACAATCTACTGGCCTATATTCCTGATGGCTCTTGATGTTCCTCTTCCCAAAACTGTGGTGGGGCACCCTTGGCTGTTGCAGGGTGAGGGAAAAATGAGCAAGTCGAAAGGTAATGTAATCTATGCGGACGATCTTGTCAGAATTTTCGGCCTTGATGCCGTGAGATATTATTTATTAAGGGAAATGCCTTTTGAAAATGACGGAATAATAAGCTATGAGCTTTTAATTGACCGAATTAATTCCGACCTTGCAAACACTTTAGGCAATCTTGTGAACAGGACAATTTCTATGAGTAATAAGTATTTTGACGGAATTGTTGAAGATAAGAAAGTCAACGAGAGTGTGGACGAAGAGCTGAAAGCTTATATATTGGAGAGAATAAAGCTCTCCAATAAAAAAATGGACAATTATTATGCGGCAGAGAGCCTTGCAGAAATAATGAACGTATTTAAGCGTTTAAATAAGTATATTGATGAAACTATGCCTTGGGCTTTGGCAAAAGACGAGAGTAAAAAAGACAGACTGTCTACAGTATTGTATAATTTAATTGAGGGTATAAATATAGGTGCCACATTGATAAAGCCGTATATGCCGGATACAGCCGATACTATCTTTGAATTGATAAATTCAAAGATTAGAAGATATGATGAAATGGACAAATTCGGATTATATCCTTCGGGTAACAGGGTTTCATCTGAAAGTAAAATCCTGTTTGCAAGACTTGACACTAAAGAGATGTTGGAAAAAATAGATGCCGAGAATATGGCGAAGGCTGAGGCTGATGTAAATAAAAATAAAGAGGGTGCGGGCGATGATAAGCCATATCTGCCGGATATAGAATTTGATGATTTTGCAAAGCTTGATTTAAGAGTGGGAGAGATTTTGACCTCCGAGAGAGTAAAGGATTCCAAAAAACTGTTGAAATTTTCAGTAAAAATAGGAAATGATACAAGGACAATTCTTTCAGGACTTTATCCGAATATGACCGCCGAAGAGATGGTAGGAAAGAAAGTGGTGGTACTCACCAACCTGCCTAAGAGGAAGATGGCGGGAATTGAATCTGAAGGAATGTTGCTTTGTGCGGAGGATAAGGACGGCAAGCTTGCGATGCTTACAGTGGATAGACAGATAGATTCCGGAAGCCTGATCAGCTAATTTATTGATTAGAGAGTCTGCCTTTGGTGGACTCTTTTATTTTATTGTAATATTTTATATTAAAAGGGTATATTGGGAGAAGTACTGTTTAATGGATACGATTATAAAAAAAATAGATAATATCAGTGCTGAAAAAATAGATGAAAGCCTGCTTGAAATAGGTGAGGTTCTTAAAAAAGGCGGACTGGTCGCATTTCCTACTGAAACGGTGTACGGGCTTGGAGCTAATGCCTTAGATGAAAATGCGGCGATGAAAATATATGAGGCAAAGGGCAGACCCTCTGACAATCCTCTTATTATACATATCTCAAATATAAAGGATTTGGAAGTGGTGGCTAAAGATATTCCTTTATCCGCAAAAAAATTGGCTGAAAGGTTTTGGCCGGGACCTCTGACTATGGTGCTTAATAAGACCGCCTTAGTTCCTTATGCCACATCGGGCGGTTTGGATACTATAGCTGTAAGGCTTCCTGAAAATGAGCTTGCAAGAAAAATAATAACCGCAGGGGGAGGCTTTATTGCGGCTCCAAGTGCCAATTCATCAGGGAAACCCAGTCCCACTGCTGCGGGACACGTAATAAACGATCTGATGGGCAAGATAGAGATGATAGTGGACGGAGGTAGGTGCAATATCGGTCTTGAATCTACCATAATAGACCTAACCTGCGAGGTACCGACTATTTTAAGACCGGGCTTTATTACCGCCAATAAGCTTGAAGAGGTAATAGGCAGGGTGGAAAAGGCGGCGGACAGCTCTGATGAACAAAGTCCGAAAGCTCCCGGAATGAAATACAGGCATTATGCACCGAATGCGGAGCTCAGTATTTTTATGGGGCGTACTAAAAATGTTGTCGATAAAATAGACGCTATGACCTGTGAATGTCTTAAAAATTCAAAACTTGTGGGGATAATATGCTCAAAAGAAACGAAAGATTTATACAAAAACGGCATAGTTAATGAGATAGGCTCACTTAGTGATCCGAATGATATAGCAGCTCATCTTTATGATATTTTAAGAGATTTTGATGCACGGGGTGTTGATTATATTTTTTCCGAGAGTTTTTTTGTAGGAGAGCTTGGAGATGCTATAATGAACCGTCTGGAAAAAGCAGCCGGAGGCAAGGTTTTTATCTGTTCCGCCAACATTGATTATGAAAACATAGATACAATTATTTTTGTGGATAATGATGATGTGTCTTTGTCGGTAATGGCAAAGGAGATTGCGATTGAAAAGAGGACACGTAAGAATTTAAATATATTATCAAGGGGTTTAAATGTATTGTTTTCCGAGCCGGTTAATCAAAAAACCCGTACGGTACTTGAAAATCATAATCTTGACGGAAAAAACCATTCGGCAAAGAGATTAAAACAGACGGATTTTGATGAAAGAACTGCTATAGTGGCACTTAATATTGCTGTAAAGGATAAAATAATGGACAGGTTCGAGAATACGGAACAGCTGTACACCATTTCCGAATTCTTTGATGAAAGAATTGTGCTTGATGATCCGTTCGGAAAAGATATTGAGGAATATGAAAAATGTTATGAAATTTTGGACTCGGTACTTAGTAAGGCAACGGTATTAATATTATAGGAGAGGTATAAACGATGAGTAAAAAAAGACAGGATTATATCAGTTGGGACGAGTATTTTATGGGAGTAGCC
>CAUUFM010000066.1:0-5736 GCA_963544505.1 uncultured Lachnospiraceae bacterium
TTATCAATATGATTTCCTGAAAGTGCATTTGGAGAATTTATGAACAGCCTTGCGTCCTTTTCCATATAAACCACATCGGACAGTCCGGCTAAAACAGCCGCTCCTGCACCGGTTTCTCCGAAAACTCCGGTGATTTGCGGAACTACTCCCGATGCCGCCACCTGTTTATTATATATTTTTGCAAATGAACTTAAGGCGTCAACTCCCTCCTGAATCCTGACTCCCCCGCAGTCAATAAGTGCAATTATAGGAAAGCCCTGAAGCATAGCCTTATCATAGAGCTCACAAATCTTATTTGAATTCATCTCTCCTATAGTACCGCCCATCACTTCCCTTGCCTGTGCATATATATAGACAGGATTACCGTTTATAAGACCGTAGCCGGTCACAACTCCGTCGGTTTCGCATTTTTTCATCTGCATATTAAAATCGGTGTTCTTAGCTTTAATTAAAGCACCGAACTCTATAAAACTTCCCGAATCAAGCAAAGAGCCTATGCGTAATCTTGCAGAATTGTTTGTATTGTCGCTCATATCTATCCTCCATTCAATTATCAGCCTATCACTAAAACACAATAAGCCCCTTATCAATATTTATATTAAAGCATATTTTTAATAATAATCTTATTTTTATCATTTAATTTCGGCTCGATATCAAAATCCCAACTGAGTCTATAATAGTAACTTGCAACATAAACATAAGATTTCTTCGTATCCGGATCATAGCGTAATATAATATCATCAATATATGGTACCGCCTTAAATATATTTGCTATTTTATCATCGTTCGGAATTTTAAACATTCTCGTACCGTTTAATTTGACAGCATAATCAAAATCCTCTATTTTATCGCTTGAATAGTCTTTTTCTAAAATTTTATTTATATCCCTGTTAGATGAAAATAAATCATTTATGTCGTCTACAGGCATTTTATTAAACTCCTTTATAAAATCGTCTGTAGATTGATAAAAGCTTTTATCACGACTGTTAGTATAAAGCCCGTTGATTACAATCTTATTATCATCATTTACATTTTGCTCTATATTAAAGCTCTGACCTAATCCGGTGTGAATGGAATATATGGTTATGATATCTGCAGTATCCGATTTTATTCCGGAAATAGGAAGCATTGCTTTAAGAGTTTCCTCAACCATTGAATTATCTCTATACTCAAACACTTTTGTATAATCGTTATTAACCGCATTAACTATACATAACCATCTGCCGTCATCATAGTTTGAAAGACAGTCATAAACCGTCTCTTCAGAAATCAGCAGATCTTTTTCCTCTTTTTCAAGCCTTTTTTTTACATCGGATATATCGGATTTTTTTATATCATCACTGATTTTATTGAAAATACTCTCTCTATAATCATTTCCCGTTTTATAAAAGGAACTTCTGTAATCCCCGCTCCAAAGACTCGCCCTTTTTGCAATAATCTTATCAACCGCAGAATCTCCCGTAGTCATATCATCAGGCAATTTATCACTGTCTATAACATCTTCCGGATTCTCATTTACAGGAGCATTTTCAACCGAATCATCAGTCTTGGTTTCTTCAACTGAATATTTTATATCGGGCTCTTTAAAGAAAGAAAATTTTCTCAATAAGCCTTTTTTTCCGATAAAATTAACAGCTACCAATATAAGCAAAATTATCTTCACCGCTTTGGGAATGCTTTTGAATGGTGATTTTCCTTTTTTAGCGGTATTCTTTCCATAAGAAACATTTTTATTAGCATTTTGGCTCGGTTTGGAATTCAATAAATTTTTTATATCGGCATTGCCCTTTCCGCCCTTTGCATAGCTGCGATAATCAAATGCCTTAGATGAGTTTCTCATTTCAGCTTTTTTATTGAAAATATCAGAATCTTTAATGCTGAAAAGATCCCCGCCGTCATTATTATCAACGTCAAAAATATCTTTCGCCATAGTCTCCCTCCAAATTTTATAATGCATATATTCTATCATATATAAGATACTCGTGCAATCTTTAAAATTTCAGGCAAAACCTTATCATAAAATAAACAGTAAATCCAAAAAAGATTTACTGTTTAAACTTAAATAACTATTCGCTTCTTAATGCGTCAATAGGATTAAGATTCGCCGCCTTATTTGCAGGTAAAAATCCGAATATCATACCTATTCCGACAGACACTCCGAATGATATGAGTATTGTTACTATATTGGCTGAAGCTTTCAGATTAAGTGCCAGCTTAAACAATATCAGCCCTCCTATACCCAGCAATATACCTATTATTCCTCCCACTCCTCCGGTAATACCCGCCTCTAATATGAACTGCCGCCTGATATCCCTCTTCTTTGCGCCTAATGACTTCCTTATTCCTATTTCTCTTGTTCTTTCCGTAACCGACACCAACATAATATTCATTATACCTATACCCGCCACGAATAATGATATAGCTCCTATTCCTCCGGCGGCTAAAGAAAACTGCGTCTTTATCTTCTGCACCTCTCCGAGCGTAGATGTCATATCGCTTATGGAATACAACTTATTATTTCCTATTTTCTTATTCAAAAAATCTCTTATGATATTGCTTGCTTCCGACACTGTAAGAGCGTTTTTTCCGACGAATTGATAACTCTTGGTTATAGATTCGGCACTTTTATCGTCCTCGTCAGGATCGTATCCGTTGGCATTTTCAGGCGGAATCATTCTTTCAACGGTGGAATTAGGCATATAAACCGCATTATCGGCTCCATATTTATAAGCCCCCTGTATCTCGTCCAATATGCCTATTACCTCATATGCAATACCGTCTATATATATTGTATCTCCCACAAAAGTCTTATACTTAAAAAGTTTCTTTGAAATATAGGTTCCAATCACACAGACCTTCTTTCTTGTAGCGACATCGGAATAGTTTATACCTCTTCCGGCAGTTATTTTTCTGCCGAGCAGTCTGAAATAATACTCATCTACACCGATTGCGGTGACATAATAATTATCATCTATTATCTGATTTCCTTTTTTGAAATTAGGCATTGACTTCATATTTGTCGTCTGTGTAACTCCCATAATAAGATTGCCGTTGTCTTCGGCGAATTTATAAATATCTTCAGATGAGAGCTTGTTTACGCCCTTTCCCCTAATCGTCACATTTATATTGTTTATGCCTATCTTCCCGTAAAAATCCATCTGAGAATCAATAAGCCCCTGCATCATACTGACCATTATTATTACTGCAGCCACTCCGATAATTATTCCGAGCATTGTAAGAAAGGATCTCAGCTTGTTACTCTTGATGTTGGATAATACTAACTTTATCGTTTGAAATAAACTCATCTATATACTCCTTTGTTCCCCCGTCAAACTCTATTTTGCCGTCAGCTATTCTTATTACCCTTTTTGCCTTTGCGGCGACGGAATTATCGTGGGTTATCAGAATAATCGTATTTCCGTTGTCATTCAGCTTTTTCAGTATTTCAAGCACCTCTTTACCCGTCTTGCTGTCAAGCGCCCCTGTCGGCTCGTCCGCCAGTATGATGGTAGGTTTGCCCACCAATGCTCTTGCAATAGAAACTCTCTGCTGCTGTCCTCCTGACAGCTGATTGGGATAATGCCTGTATTTATCCTCTATTCCGACCTGAGATAAGGCATCAAGCGCCATTTTTTTTCTTTCTTTTTCCTTTACTCCGGCATAGATTAAAGGCAGTTCGACATTCTGAAGAACTGTATGATTGGCTATCAGGTTATATTGCTGAAATATAAAGCCTATGGTCTTATTTCTTATCCCTGCCAATACATCATCATCTAAATAAGCCACATTCTGCCCCTCCATAAAATAAGCTCCGCTTGTGGGAACGTCAAGCATTCCTATTATATTCATAACTGTGGATTTCCCGCTTCCTGATTGTCCCACTATAGCCAGCATATCGTTTTTATATACCTTAAAGCTTATTCCGTCGTTAGCTCTTATTTCTGCATCGCCCATCTTATATATTTTATAAATGTCTCTAAGCTCTATCAGACACTCTTTTTCCATTACTTCTCTTCCTTTATATTAATAATTCCATTTAAGCATCTATGTATCAGAATCCGAAATCGGTATTGTTATCCACCACCTCTTCAGGCTTATATACCTCATCTCCCAAGCTGACCCCTGATTTTATCTCAACCCTTTCTCCGTCATTTAAGCCCACAGTAACCGTGACCTCGTGAAAACCGGGCGGAACCGCCGAAACACTGTTCTTATCCGGTTCAGTCGTCGTATTAACCCCTTTATCCGATGTACCGCTCTTATTATCCTCACCTGATTTATCTTTAACAAAGAGCTTGTTACCACGTTGCAAACAGCTCGAGGGTACTGTTAAAGCATCTTTTACCTCTCCTATCTTTATATTACCCGTAACATTCATACTCGGCATAAGTCTGCCCACATCAAGCAGCTTTATTACTACCGGATAACTTGTAACTCCGTTTGACGCCGTTCCCTGCACACTAACATTCTCAACTACCGCCTTATATGTCTCACCTGGCATAGCCACAGCTTCTATCTCCACCTCTTGACCCTTTTTTATATTTAATATATCAAGCTCATCAACATTTAATGTGAGTTTCATACTGGACAGATCATATATCACAGCCATTCCGGCAGTGTCCACGCTCGGATCTACTATATCTCCGGCTTTTTTATTAAGAGTAACTATCGTACCGTCAATAGGTGCTGTTATCTTATATGATTTTTGACGACCCTTTACATCATCAAGAGCGGTCTTAGCCTGCTCTATGTCAAGCTTTGCATTTTCTATCTGTCTGTCTAAATCCTTTGACACGACATTTGCAATAACACTTCCCTTTGATACTGTATCACCCTTTTCTTTATTCAGGCTGTTTATCTGACCCGATGCCTTTGCGACTATTGAGGCGGTATCCATAGCTTCCACCGCTCCGCCCTTTATTGAAAGTACGGAATTAATTTTAGCATTTGCCACAGCTCCCTGAATTGATGAAAAATCTCCCTTTGCGGTAAGCTTTACAAGCCTTGCGGATATTCCGCCGTCAATCATCTCTTCTTTTGGCGAAATATAGCTTATTCTTGCACGTATTTCTTCACCGGTGGTATCTATAATTATTGTGGCACCGCTTCCGTTTTTTATGCCTTTTAAATCCTCGCTGATAAAATATGCACTCATCTTCACGGCATTATTACTTACAATCTCACCTATCACCTGTCCGGCATTTACATTATCTCCCTTTTTCACATCAAGCTTGGTAATAGTTCCCGCTATAGCTGCCTTTATATTTAATTCCGATATCTGAGATTTAAGATTATTAAGATTGTTTTCATTTCTCTTAATACCTATTTTAGCATTAGTCACCTGACCTTTTACGTCTTCCTGACTTATCTCAAAAAGCATATCCCCCTTATGTATGCTGTCTCCCTCCTTATAATGTGAAGACAGCACTTCACCCTTTACCAAAGACTTTACAATATACTGATTGTTGGGAAGCAATACTCCTCTACCGAATATTTTGGCATCTATATTACTCTTTTCAACCTTTGCTATTGTCTTATCCTCTATTTCCGCATTGCCTTTACCTGCGGACAACATCTTCGATAATATTACACCTGCCGCCGCAAATACAGACACTATTATAACTATAGCGATTATTAGACCTTTTTTTGATTTCTTTTTCATTTAATCGTTCCCCATCTGCTTATTTTTCAATGATTATCAGCCTGATTATATTTGAATTATCGGGATAATATCCC
>CAUUFM010000067.1:0-5718 GCA_963544505.1 uncultured Lachnospiraceae bacterium
AATATAATTTTACCGATTTATAATAGCATATATCGTGAATAAATTCAATTTATTATTAATAGTTGGGGGTATTTGTCTATTATCCTGATAGTTAGCTGAATTTGCCTATATGAAAGTAAACTTTCAATATAGGCAAATTATAGCTAACTATATTAATTACTTATATTGACAAGTTTTAATATAGGGGGGTATAATACAGTTATCATAGACTAACTGATTTATAGGAGGATAAATTATGAAATATAAAGGCAGAAGCGTATTGCTTAGAGCAGGAGCGGTATTTATGAGCTGTGCCGTGTTGTTCTCAGCTTCTCCTACAGCAACTTATGCGGAGGATAATCAATATAAGATTTTGGAGGGTGATGAAAAGCCGAATGATGATTTTGCCGATTATTTGACTGAGGCATTAAGTAAGGGAAAAAACAATATTAAGATTGGACGAAATATTAAAAATATAAGTGACATCGTGTTTGCCCCCGCTCCGTCAAAGACAGTTATAACGGGGTATAGAGCACAGAAGAAAAAGGGTAAAATAACTCTGTCGAGACCGACTCCAAGAGTGATAGGAACTCAGGAAAATCAAAACAAAAGAAAAATTCTGTTTAAAAAAGACAGCAAGACTTATATAGGCGGAGTAAAATTTAAAGACAAGAATGTAGAGCTTATTCTGGAAGAGGGAGCTGATGTGGTATTTGAGGCTTGCACCTTTTCCAATACCATTACCAATTACGGAAAAGTAAAATTCAAGAGAAAATGTGAATTTGAAACGAAAGAGATAATAGATTACGGGCAGGCGGATTACAGCAACAACAACAGACCTCGTCCCAAGAATGTTGCCAATCTGTCCGAGATTAAGCTTATCTGCGATTCTTTGTCAAACGGTTTTAGTGCCAGAAGAGATACTATCAGATATCTTAATATGTTTACAAACAGAAACGAAAAAGCGGAAATCACGGAATTGGGCTTTATTAAAAGCAACACGGATACAGAACTGCTGACTGAAATGGCAGGTTTCAGGATAGATAAGAAAAGTAACGGCTGGTACTTGGAGGGAACGCCGGTGTCATCGGGTGAATATCTGCTAAAAATAACAGCGGTGCCGGAACAGGAAACTCTGCCGATAAGCACAATCTTTACATTGTCGGTGTCAGATGCTGAAATGCCGAAAAATACATATTGTATTACAGATGATAATATCAAAGCCGACGATGATTTCAAAGATTATCTGAATGAGGCAATATCAACAAAAGCAAAATATATCAGATTGGGAAGAGATGTCAAGGGCTTAAGCGATGCAAATATAGATTCTTCTATTAAGTTAATAGAGGGTGACAAAATTACCGAAAAGAACGGAAAGCTCTATATTTCAGGCGCTACACCGCGAGCGCTCGGCTCTGAGGATAATTCGGATTCCGGAAGTCTGGTGTTTAAGAAGGGTAGCGATGTGAAGGTGTCCGGCATAAATTTTGCTTCTAAAAAAATTGATGTTGTGATAGAAGAGGGGGCACAGGTAAGTTTTGACGGCTGTTCCTTTGCAGGCACTCCCAAAAATTATGGAAAATCACAGTTCAAAAGAAGTGAATTTAAAACAGGTAAAATTGAAAATTACGGTGAAGCGAATTATGAAAATATGAATGAGCCGGAAAATATTGCCGTTCAAAACACAACACAGCTTATTTGCCCTGTTTTTGACAAAAAATTCACTGTCAATAAGCATATTGAAGAAGAATTAAAGGTGACGACGGATAAGAATGAGAGAGTACAGATAAAAGAGGCGGTGTTCGTCAAAGACAATAATGAAACGACCTCTTATCTTGACGGCTTAAGTATTATTAACTATTACTCGGTTATATTGAGCGGAACACCGAATAAGGCGGGAGATTATAAGGTCAGAATCAAGGCTTCATTTAATTCACAGGAATTGGAGAAGATATTCGTTCTTAAAGTAGAGCCGTCCGCAATACCGGAGGCGGAGTTTGAAATCGACACATCGGAGTTGACAGGCGATATATTACAAGGAAGTGAAGGACAGGCTCTGGATAAAAAACTGATAAAACTTTCAGGAAAGGATAAAGATAAGGCTACATTCACCTTAATTAAAGTAAGGGATTTGACCAATTCTACAAATGTAAATAATCCGGAGAGCGATTTAGGATTAATTATTGCCCTATCATCTGATAAAAAGGAAATAACTATAGAGGGTACACCGACCCCTATGCTCGCAAAAGGCAGATATCAGATAGTGATAGAGGCTGTCGCAGAGGGGACAAAGCCTAAAAATAAGGAGCTTGGAATCAAGATAGAGCCTAAACAGCAGGAATTAACCCTTGTATCCAACCTCTTTGAGAAGATGTTCAGAGAAGATGAGAAAATAGAAAACGGTGTATTACATATTACGGACAGCTTGGGAGAAAGGGTAACCGTAAAGGAAGCAAAATTTATAATAAACGGTATGGAGTCAGATGAGCATAACGGAATGAAAACCGTTATAGATAGTAACGGCATTTTGTCAATTAACGGAACTCCTGAAAAAGAGGGAGTGTATAAATTGCGTGTCAAGGCTGAGAATACATCGGGCAGGCTGATAGAAACCGTGTTTGATTTAACTGTAAATCCTAAACTGCCGGATTTAAGCGCAGTGAGTCTGGTATCGAATTTATCGGGAAGAAGCTTTGAGCTGAACAAGACAATAACCGATAATAATTTCATTATAAAGGACAGCAGAGGATTTTTCGTAGAAGTATCCAAGCTT
Organism: uncultured Lachnospiraceae bacterium; assembly: GCA_963544505.1. GTDB lineage: Bacteria > Bacillota > Clostridia > Lachnospirales > Lachnospiraceae > CAUUFM01. The sequence goes on from CAUUFM010000067.1 coordinate 2,753, forward strand.
AATTTCCTAAAAGACGGGCAGGAGATGACCTCGCTTGACGGTATGTATCTAAGAGAAATGGAGGGAATTTTTGCAATTACCGGTACTCCTGAAAAGGCGGGCAAATACACTGTAAAGGTTGTGGCGGAGCTTAAAGAGAAGATAGAAAAAGAGGGAATCTTTGAATTTGAGGTAAAGGATTTTTCTTTGGAAAATCAGGAATCAAAGCCTGAAACGGAGAATTCACAAAGCTCTGAATCCGAGACGAACGGGTATGTATTTATTCCCCCAATCACCGACACGGAAGTTTCCGAAGCACATATAGATGATGTAAAAGCACCTTTAACAGCAGGAACGTCGCCCGCAACAAAGCCTGAACGTATTGAACTTAAGATAGGCAGCGGAAAGATAAAAATTCAGAACAAGGGACTTGATAAAAAAGAGCTGTCGGCTAATGTGGCGGTATTTAAAAAAGGAGACAAGGTTATGCTGCCTCTAAGAAGTATGGGAAATGCTTTAGGATTTAATGTTTCGTGGTCTCAAAAAGAACGAAAGGTAACATTGGAAAGAAACGGCAGTACGATTATACTATATCTGAAATCCGACACCGTGTATATTGACGGCAAAAAAAGCGATATAAAAATACACCACATAAGCCGGAAACGCAGAGTATTTTTACCTTTAGATGAACTGGCAAAGCTTTTGAATGTTAGAAAAGATACTTTTGTTATAAAATAATTTGATTTATATTCAATTTTATGATATATCAAGTGATAAAATTTATTAATTTATGTTAATAATCACAAATTGGAATTGAAAAAAATACATTTATAGTGTAAAATTAAAGTAGTTTTCTTAGAGTATTCTATTTCAAAGTAAAACCTGCATTACATTGAAATAGAATATGAGGGAAATTACACAAAATTTTAATAATTATAATTAAGAAAGGAGTAGAGCAAAAGAAGGGCAAACCGATAGAAATATCGGGACGCAAAGTCAAGAGCCTAAGGCACAGGTATTTTATCAGGCTTAATTTTAACCTGAATATCGGTGCTATGGTAGTCTGACTGCGATTTCGCTCAAGTAGAGAGGAGGTCGCTATGAGGGTTTTACTAAGTAAATCAATGAAAAAAATTCAAGCGTTTTTGTTGGTGACTTCGATGGTTATCAGCAGCTTTTCGCATGCAATCGGGGTGAAAGCTGATGAACCTAAGAATCATCAAACGCTTGGCAGCAATGTCAATCCTGACATTGTAGATGTAAAAGATGTAGGAACATTTTCTAAAAAGGTAGTAAATGTTAATCAAGCTGCCGGAACGGCGGATATTGAACTTACAATTACCGGAAAAAAGAAAGAGGATGCCGGCAAGGATCTCTATATGGTAATGGTAATTGACAGTTCTGGAAGTATGCAGGATATGTATTACAATGGTATAAATGCGACTTATACTGAAAGAACTACTAAATTGAAAAAGGCTTACAACGAGGTTGTCGGATCTTTATTCGGAAAAGACTACAGTAGTAAAGTGCATTTGGGAATTGTTGATTTTTCGGACAATGTTAATAAAAGCGTTTCTATAAATGCGTGTACAGGGCAATATGAAGGTAGCGCATTTAAAAACTATATTAACGCTTATAAAGCCGATGGAGGAACAAATACCAGTGCAGGTATTATTAAAGCAAGACAAATGTTGGCTAACTCAGGAGCAAAAGCAGGTGACACAAAAGCCATTATTATTTTAACAGATGGCGAACCTACCTATGCTATGGGGAAGTGGAAAGAAGTAAGTAAAGAATATTATTATAAGAACGAAGCTTATCATAATAATGGTAAATGGACATATTCATGGAAACCTTTTCAATATCATTACTATGAATTTATAGCATCAGATAATAACAGAGAGGGTAATGGCAAGAAAGCTACCGAACTTTGCAAGTCTAACGTCATAGATCACGTTGATTTAGCTTGTAAAAATATTTCAGATCTAATTATATATCCGATAGGAATAGAGTTAGGATCCGGAGTTCAGCCTTTTATGGAGAAACTTGCCAGAAAAGGAACATATTTGAATGCTTCATCAGCATCTCAATTAAGCAGTAAATTGAGTGAAGCGGTACAGAGTATTGTAAGCAAATCAATAAAGAATTTGATTATTGAAGATCCTATGGGAGATATGTTTACCTTAGTTTCAGGCAGTACAAAGATCACATCTTCAGATAACAGTTATAATGCCGGAAATATAAATATTAATTCCGACGGCAAAAAGTTACAAGTATCGGCAAAAGATGGTAATTCAATATCATTAGGTGAAAACCAAAGCATAACAATTAGATATACAGTAAAATTTGATACAAATAACGATAATTTTGAATTTGGAAAAGATTATTTCACTAACGGAACTACCACATTTAAGGATGGGGATAAAACAATATGTGAAATGAAAGAACCTAAGCTTCCCAAAGCCGGTTTAAAAGCACCGACCTATAAGGTGGAGTATTATAAAGACGGTAAAAATACGCCGGCTTATACTGAAACCGTAACCGTTTCTAAAGGAACAGATTTAAAATTAACCAATGATAAGATACAGGAACATATTAATAAGGGTAATGAACAATTACCGGGATATAAGTGTAACAGTGACAAGACTAATAAAACTACATTCAAAGACGACAAAGCAAGCTTAGATAGCAGTTCTGTATTGGAGTTGTATTATGAAGTAGATGAAAGTCAGAAATACAGTTACACAGTAGAGTATTACAAGAACGGACAGAAATACGACCAAGAAAATAAAGAAGTACTGAAAGCAAAGCCGACAGTAGAAGCAACATCTCTTAAGGCGGCACCTGTAGGATATAAGCTTGATAAGATAGACCCTAATATGCCTGCAACAATCAGTAAAGACGGACAAGTAATAAAGGTATACTTTGTAACAGATGAAAGTCAGAAATACAGTTACACAGTAGAGTATTACAAGAACGGACAGAAA
>CAUUFM010000068.1:0-5689 GCA_963544505.1 uncultured Lachnospiraceae bacterium
ATTTTAAAAATAAAAAGGCATTCATTCTTATGCGAAAATCGTATAAAAATGAATGCCTGAATTTTTAAACTATGATAAAAGTTGAAATTGTGAAACCATATCTTTTAGAATATTATTGATACGGTGCAATTACTATATCTTTTTCTTCTGAAGAATATTTATAGCAAACGGCATTTCCGAACGGCAGATTCTTCTGAGCGTGCCCTATAAACAGCTTGGTAGGCTCGTATAATACTCCCGATTTCAACCAGCAGTTATCATAATGTGTCCTTGTGGCTATAATCTCCGCAAGCTCTACAGTTCCCTCCTGCACTTTCTTTGCATATGCTATCTCCTGATCTTTCAGCTGTTCATAAAGCTGTTTTTTATCGTTAGGAATTTCCGGCATACTTTCTAAAAACGCCACATTCTTTGAAATTCTGTCATACAGCTGTTTTGCAATCTCAAGTTCCTGTTCAACCTCTTCCTGTTTATTGGTGGCATTATGAGATTTTCCTAAATTAATAGTAGTGAGCTTTCCGCTTTTACTGCCGATAACATTGGCGTCAACGCCCTCTCTGGCATTAATACTGCCACCTATTATAGCACCCTTACCGCGCAGACAGTCAATTATAGTGTCGGAATATACCTCACTTTGAATAATACTCTCCGTATAAATTCCGCCATTACTCTTTACAAGACAGTTCTCAAGAAACAGCGATTTGATTACACCGCCCGATGTCAGCTCCGCTACGCCGTTTCCGCTCACACCGCTCTTTAATGAAATATCGCCGCCTGCCTTTAATATGGCTCCCTCAACCACTCCGAATACCTTAATATTCCCTGTAACATCAACAGTAAATCCTGTTTGAACATCTCCCTTTATCTCTATGTCCCCGTTAAATATGACATTACCTGTGGAAGCGTCAATATTTCCGTTGATGAACATCTTTTGCTTCACCACAAAATTTCCGTGTTCAAAAGCAATGTATCCGTCGGTGGTAGCCAGTAAGCTAAGACCGTCTTCTGAAAGAGCCGTGCCCTCTCCTTTTGGAATGTTAGGCTCTTTTCCATTATAAGCCTTCAAGGTTTTTCCTTTTACGGTAACACCGTTTTCACCTTTTACAGCCTTAGTTATTTTACAAATTACATCATCTTTTTTAATAGGGCTGAATGTCCCTAAATTTTTATAGTCAACCTGTCCCTTATCGTTTTCTTTAAATTTAGGGGCGGAATCTCTGTCATATAGAGCCTCTATGCTTCCGTCCACTCCGTCCACGGGCTTTATTCCCTTGGCTATACGAATAAACTTAAAATAGACAGGATTTTCAACTAAAGAGTCATACTTTTCCTGATCAATATTGGTATTGATTTTGGAAGTTTCAAAAGCCTTTTTAATCAAGTCTTTATTAAACTCTTCTCCCTGAGCAATACGAGGTGTCAAAAAACAATATGCCACCATATCGTCGTCCGTGGTAAAGCACTGTACCATTGCATCATAGCTGTTAAACGGATTTGCTAAATTTTCTGTGGCTTTTTTTACTGCCGCATCTACGTCCTCTCCTTTTTCTTCAGCCTGCTTTCTTGCATTGGCACGTATGCCCTCTTTATAGTTTTCAAAAGCGGCATTCTTTTCGTCAGCATATCCCTTATAAGTCTTATTTAAATTATTAATGCAGGTATACAAAAAGCTTTTTTTATCAAGCGTGGACATAAAAACTCCGCTCTTGTTCGTTTCTTCAAGCATTTTATCAAGAAATAAAACTGTGGATATCTTTTCCTGTCCGCTATCTTCCGCATAGCTGCAATAAAGCTTATATATCGGAGATTTTTCCATAGTGTCGATCATATGGGAATAGGCAAGCGAAATGCTTTCTTCTCTTGCTCTTTCCTTATCCTCTTCATCTATTTTCTTTTGTTCCTCTGCCGATAATTCCTTTTCTTTTTCCTGTTCTACAGGTTTTTTTTCAGTGCTGTTCTTTTTAAATAAATTTGAAATAAACCCCATCATAACCTCCCATTAATTAATTCTTATTTTTATCGCCCTTTGCTCCACCTTTACCCTCGTCATAGTTTACTATTCTGAATTCGTCTTTTTTAGATGAAAAATAACATTTGCTGTTATAGTACGGCATTCTGATTATAGTATTATGTGTCCCGATGGTTAAATTAACAGGAGGAAAACTCTCCTTTGCCCTGAAGAAGCACTCACTGATGTCAAATCCGTTGGTTACAATCTCGTTAAGCTTCTTTTGCTTGATTCTTATCTGGTTCGCATAAAGTCCGGCTTTACTCTTCAATGCGGAATATTTCTCTTTTTTGTCGGAACTCATATTATTGCCTCTTTCAAAAAAGAGCAAATCTTTCTTTATATTTCTTAATTCCTTTTCCAAATCATCTAATTCTTTGGATAGGCTCGCCTTCTCTTCTGCTACGTTGTAGTTCGTTCCAAGCTTTATAGTACAGGTTCTTCCTGATTGATTACCTATTATTTTTGCCTGAACATAGTTTCTTGCTATAATTGTTCCGCCCAAGATAATTCCCTTTCCTCTGTCCACACTCACGCAATCATCTGTATGGATTGAGGAATTTATTATACTTTCGGAATAAATTCCGTTTTTCGCCTTTACCGTACAACTCTCCAAAAACAATGATTTTATCTCACTGCCGGAGTTTAAAACAGCCTTTTCATTTCCCTTTACACCGCCGGTAATGGAAATTCCGCCGCCTGCCGTAAGACTGCTGTTCTCAACAGTTCCCTGTACCCTTAAATTTCCGTCAGCCTTAACCGAGTAACCTTCAAGAACGTCCCCCTCTATTATTATATCTCCCTTAAACTCGATATTTCCTGTATGAGGATCCACGTTGCCTCTAATGTATAACAGCTGTCTCACATAAAACATATCATCGTGATAATTTACACAACCGTCACAGCTGGCTACCAGATGAAGCTCATCATCTGTGAGGTTGGTGTTTTCTCCCATCGGAATAATCGGCATCTCTCCGTCTTTACAGGGAATTTCATCTCCATAAACATTGTAACCCGCATTTCCTGAGGTCGGTAAAACAATGTCGCAAATTATAGAACCCTTTGTAATATTCTTAATATTTCCCAGATTTTTAAAGTCGGTATTACCGAATTCATCTTCTTTAAGGACTATTTTTATCTTCCTCGGATAGTGTTCAATTACCTCTCCGTCCCTGCCGTCAACCTTATCCACTCCTCTGGCAACTACAAACATCTGAAAATAAAGCTTTTTATCCGTGATTTTTTTAATCAGTTTGGTGTCCACGCCGAATTTTATTCCCTGTGTTTCCAATTCCTCAAGTACCCTGTCATATGTAGGCGTAAATCCCTTTTTTCTTTTCGGGAGTAAGACTATATATGCACGTAATTTATCCTCAGATACAAAAAGCCATATGGAACTGTTTTTATTTACAGTTTCCTCCGCCTTATTTTCCGTTTCGGCAGTTTCATCTTCTTCCGTATTATGCTCTTGCGAATCTTTTAATTCATCTTTTTTATAGAAAAAATCGTCATTATCATTAAAATCAATATCATCTGTCAATTCTTCAGATACAACGGACACTCCGTCTATAAAATCGACCAAATCATTGGCATACTCTATTCCCAACTTGTTAGGAGATTTCATAAGCTCAGGCTCGTGAGATACCTCTTCTACAAAATTATTTATAAAAGAATAGATATCAAGACAGTCTTTATTTTCTTTATTTGCTTTTTTTGAAAACCATTCTTTATACATCATATATAATGAAGAGGTTTCAAAGCTGTATTCAAAAACCAAGTCTTTAAGCTCATTATCATAAAGCGGATTATCTGACTTTATCTCCGGTATACTGTCATCATTTTTACCGGAGGCAACAGCCGTAACTTCCATACCTGCACGAGATTCCTCCGCTTTTTTCAACTTATCTTCCTGTTTTGATTTGTTTTTTTTCTTAAAAAACGAAAATATCATATTTTCTCCTTAAGGTTTATAAAATTTAAATTATTGTCAAGATCAAGATATACCTATACATAGTTTAGCACATTTATAACTTTCATTCAAGAATATATTTACATAAATTTATTAACGTTTAAATTTCGATATCCGATACTCAATCAAAGACTCCGTATTCTGATAATCTATCTATCTCATCATCACTATAACCAAGCCCCTTTAATATAGCATTTGTGTCATACCCTATCTGTCTTCCCGCGTGTCTGTACTCTACCTTGCATTCAGATAATTTGATGGGCATTGCAAACTGTCTGACAGTTTTTATACCTGCATCTACATCTACTATCATATCCCTTTGCTTTATCTGAGGTTCCCTGTCAAATGCCTCCTCAAAGTCAAGAACCTTTTCTATACAGGCATCTAAGCCCTCGAATTTTTCGAGCCAATAGGACATAGGCTTTGCTTTTATCAGTTCTTTAAGTCTGTTTTTCAGAACTCCGTTGTCTTTAGGAGTAGCACCTGCATCTATAAGCTCCGGCATATCTACGGCAATAGACAATTCTTTTAAAAATTTCGGTTCTAAAGAACCTATTGTCAGATATTCCTTATCCGAAGTTTCATATATATCATAGATTCCTCCACCGTTTAATTCAAAGCCCTCTCTTGCCTTTTTGCCTCCGTTAAGCAAATAATCCGCACCCTCAAAACTGTTCATAGGAATAATTGTATCAAGCATAGAAATATCGATATATTGCCCTTTACCTGTTATATTTCGATAGTTTACCGCTGCCAAAACCCCAATAACAGAATGTAATGCTCCGCCTGCAATATCTCCAAGCTGAGTACTCATCAGAGAGGGCCCCTCATTTTTACGACCGGATACCGACAACAGTCCGCTCTTTGCTAAAAAGTTTATATCGTGTCCCGCCACATCTTTAAGCGGTCCGGTATTGCCGTAAGAAGAAATGGAGCAATATATAAGTCTCGGATTTATTCGACTGAGCGTATCATATGATAAACCTAACTTATCCATAACACCCGGTCTGAACTGCTCAAAAACTATATCATATTCCCTTATAAGCTCCTTAACTATCTCTACCGCCTTTGGATTTTTTAGATTTAACGACATAGTTTTCTTATTTCTGTTCAACCAAAGCTGATTGGCATTTAACCCCAAGTCCCTGTCTTTTTCTCCGATTTCATATACCAGATCAAGCTTGGACTTGGAACTTATTTTAAGCACCTCAGCACCCAAATCCGCCAACATAAGTGTAGCATAGGGTCCGGGCAAAAGGGTTGTAAAATCCAGTATTTTTAAGTTTTCTAAAGCTGATCGGCAAGCGACCGTATCATTGATAGCTTCCATAATCCCTCCTATTTTTTAAAACAGATAAAGCCTGTAGTACCCGGACCTCCGTGTGTACCTATACCGCAGCCTATCATAAATGAATCTATCGCCTTAGGATTGAACGTGTCTGCAATAGCTGCCAAAAGTTTATCTCTTTCATTTATATCATCGGTATACCCTATATATACCTCCTGCTCGGATAAATCCGATATTCCGTTTTCCTTAGCCACTTCTATAAGTTTACGCACGGCATTGTTTTTACCTCTTGCATTGGCTACATTTTCTACCAATCCGTCTTTTATTACACAAACAGGTCTTATTCCTAAAACCTTACCGAGTACAGCCTTTACAGCCGATATCCTGCCGCCTCGTCTTAAATGCTCAAGATCATCACAGAAAA
>CAUUFM010000069.1:0-5605 GCA_963544505.1 uncultured Lachnospiraceae bacterium
GTGAAGGAGTCCGAGAAGCAAGCCTTGAGATAGCAAAAAAATTAAAAAATAATGATAGTCCCATCTCGTTTATCGTGGAAGTTACAGGACTTTCTAAGGAAGAGGTGGAAAGATTATAAGAGGGGAAAAACTGTTCGCATAAAGAAAAGAGGATATTTAAATGAGTTTTTTATTTGGAAATAATAATAAATTAAATGACAGTATGTATGTAATAGCGGGGCTTGGGAATAAGGGCAAGGAATATGATAATACAAGGCATAATGCAGGCTTTATGTTTATTGATGAGCTTGCCGACAGGCTTAATATAAATGTTTCCTCAAATAAATTCGATGCTCTTTGCGGACAGGGCTTTTATAACGGAAAAAAGGTATTTCTTTTAAAACCTCAGACCTATATGAATTTAAGCGGAAATGCAGTAGCTCAGGTATGCAACTATTATAAAATACCTTTAAACACCAATCTGATGATAACTTATGATGATACCGCTCTTCCCTTGGGGAATTTAAGAATTAGAGAAAACGGCAGTGCCGGAGGACACAACGGTATGAAAAGCATTATCAATGCACTTAGAGGAGACAGCTTTATCAGAATCAGGCTTGGAATCGGAGAAAAGACTACTGATGATTTGGCGGATTATGTGCTTGGGAAAATGACGTCAGATGAGAATGTCAGGCTTAAAAATGCCGTTAAAAATGCCGCTGATGCCGCTTTAATGATTATTGAAAAGGACGTATCTGCGGCAATGAATGAGTATAATACCAAGAAAAAGAGGATCTTTGAGTGAAACCTTTCAGTAAGCTTATTGATAATGAAAAATCTTTTATAGAAGCAAAAAATAAATTTTATGCAGGCAATCCTGTTGCCTTTAAGTATTGCGGCTATGTTTTATTCAGTCAGATAGTGGCGGGCTTTCATAAAAGCCAAAGTGTGATTGTTACCGCCGGCGATTCTCATAGCCTCAAATTTTATGATGATTTGTTAAGCTATGATGAAAATGTTTTTATGCTTAAAGAAAAAGATGCTTTTTTCGATAAACTGTCGATAAAAAGTACGGAAAATATTGGGAACAGGCTGTCGGTTCTATCCAAACTATCCTATAAAAACGATATGATTTTAATAGTTCCGATATCAGCTTTCTTAGATATGTATCCTGTACCTGACAGCTTTTATGAAAATACATTGAGCATAAAAAAAGGCGATTTTATTGATATTAACCTGCTTGAAAAAAATTTGATGAAATTAGGCTATGAAAGAGCATCAGTTACCGGATTAAAGGGACAATATTCGGTGAGAGGCGGAATAGTGGATATTTATCCGGTGAACAGTGATATGCCTGTAAGGATAGATTTTTTTGATGATGAGATTGAAACAATTTGTCTTTTTGACTATGATACTCAAAGAAGTGAAAGAGAAATAGATGATATTAAAATTGTTGAATATATGAACACATCTTATGAAAATGATGAAAGTTCAGATAGTGAGAGTGAGTTAAGTTCCGCTCTTACCGATTATTTAAGTCAAGATGCAACAATTTTCTTTTATGAGCCTAATCTTATTGAAAGTGCGTTAGATGACTTGTATAAGGAGGCTAACTGCTTTTCAAGAGCCGTTCCTGATAAAAAAGGTCTGTTTTCATCATTTAAAGCATTTAATAAGATATATGCAGGGAACCTTGAAATCAGCGTTAAAACAATGCTCTTTGGTAAAAATACGGTTTTCAGTAATGAAGATGTATTTTATATAGCCACCAATTCGACAGCAGGTTACAGGTCAAGTCTTTCTTCTTTTTTTGACGGAGTAAAGGAATATGTGAACGACGGATATGCCGTTCTTGTTTTTATAAATAATGCAAACAAGGCAAAAAGAATAGCCGCTGATTTAAGCTTAAACAACTGTAACGCCTATTTTTTGGAAGACGGGAGTCTGCCTTCAAAAAAAAGCGTGGCTTTTTATGAGGCTTATTTATCTGAAGGGATTGAATTTAGGGATAGCAAATATGTGATAATAACAGACAACGATATATTCGGCAAAAGGAAAAGACATAAAAAAAGCTCCAAAAAAGAATTTAAATCGGTTGCCGAGTATTTTGACCTGAAAACAGGAGATTTGGTAATACACGAGGATTATGGACTGGGTAGATATAAAGGTGTTGAAAAGGTCGAAATGGGCGGTGCTGTTAATGATTATTTGAAAATAGAGTATGCCGACAACTCGAATCTTTATGTCCCGGTTACGAGAATGGAAAAGCTTCAGAAGTATACGAGTGCGGATAATGTAGGCAGGGTTGTAAGGCTTGATGATATAGACGGTAAAAAATGGCGTAATACAAAGGCTAAGGCTGAAAAAAATGTAAAAGAAACGGCAGAAAAGCTTATAAAGCTTTATGCCTTAAGAAGCCAAAGAAAAGGCTTTGCTTATTCAGATGATACTGTTTGGCAAAGGGAATTCGAGGAGGCATTTGAATATGAGGAAACACCGAGTCAATTAAGTGCCATCAATGACGTAAAACGTGATATGTGTTCAGAACGTGTAATGGACAGGCTTATTTGCGGCGATGTGGGCTTCGGAAAGACTGAAATTGCACTCAGAGCCTCTTTTAAGGCGGTACAGGAGAATAAACAGGTGGCGTATCTTGTGCCCACCACCGTATTAGCCGTGCAACATTTTAAGACATTTCAGAAAAGGCTCGAACCTTATCCGATAAATGTTGAGTTATTGTGCAGATTTAAGACCAAGTCGGAGCAAAAAAAGACTGTTGAGAAGCTTAAAGACGGGAGTGCGGATATAGTTATCGCCACACATAGATTATTATCAAAGGACATAAAATTTAAGGATTTAGGACTTTTAATTGTGGACGAGGAGCAAAGATTCGGGGTTTCACATAAGGAAAAAATTAAAGAATTAAAAGAAAATATTGATGTCTTAACACTCACCGCCACTCCTATACCGAGAACCCTTAATATGAGTATGATGGGAGTTAGGGATATAAGTGTATTAAAAGAGGCTCCGTCAGACAGGTTGCCTATAAATACCTATGCTCTTGCCTATGATGAGAATTTAATTGCGACAGCTATAAAAAAAGAGATGGCAAGGGGCGGACAGGTGTTTTTTGTCTATAACAGAGTAGATACAATAGAAGAAACGGCAAGGAAGCTGTCATATCTTGTACCGGAGGCTATTATTGCCTATGCACACGGACAGATGAGTTCGGTAGAGCTTGAAAAGATAATGTATGATTTTGAAAACAAGAAAATTGATGTGCTGGTCACCACGACTATTATAGAAACGGGAATAGATATGCCTAATGTCAATACTATGATAATAGCCGATGCAAGCAAGTTAGGTTTATCGAGCCTATATCAGCTGAGGGGCAGAATAGGTCGCAGTGACAGGAGCTCCTATGCCTATATGCTTTATCCGAAAGGGGTAGTGTTAAAGGAGGATGCGGGGAAAAGACTTTCTTCGATAAAGGAATTTTCAGCTTTAGGCAGCGGATATAAGATAGCGATGAAGGATCTTGAAATAAGAGGAGAGGGCAATATTTTCGGATTTGAACAGTCGGGGCATATAGGCGCCGTGGGCTATGAATTATATTGCAGAATGCTTAAGAGTGCGATTGCAGAGCTGAAAAATGAGCCTGTAATTAAAAATTCATATTTTACCGGCATTGATTGTGCTATAAGTGCTTATATACCGAATGAATATGTGGAAGATGAGCAAAGCAGAATGAGCCTTTACAGAAAGATAGCGATGATAGAAACCGTAGAAGATAGATGTTCGATTGAAGAAGAGCTGATTGACAGATTCGGTTCAATACCTTCAGTTGTCGCTAACTTATTAAAGATAGCGCAGCTTAAGGCATACGCGCACAGCAATTATATTACTTTAATAAAACAGGAAGATGATAATATTAAATTTATGCTTTATGAAAAGGCTGATATAGATGTAAATAAGATTGAAAAAGTATTGCTTGAATACAATTTACAGTTGGCTGTTGAGGAAGATGGGGACAATCCTAAGCTTTTTGCAGATAGAAGATATGAGTACAGGCATAAATATTATGGGACATTGAGTGCGGTTTTTTCTGAAAAGCCCTATTTTATCCATAAATTACCGAAAAAGAAAACGGCTGATGATAAATTACTGGAAATAATTGAAAAAGTGATAGACTATGTGAGCATAACTGTGATAAAATAGATATGTGTTAAAGCAGATTATCTTAAATATATCAATTTTTATCAAATAAATATACTAAGTAAAGGAGGTAAAACTTCCAAGTTATTCTTTGATTTTTTAAAATATAAAATCTTGAACGGAATAATTGTTGGGAAAAACAGACATATGAACGATAATGGTGAGCTAAAAATTGCGGTTCCCAGTGCGGGCGAGATACAGCTTGTATCCTTTGAAAAGGATTCGACGGAGTTTTTACAGGAGCTGTCGGATTTCAAAGAGCTGATGATGATGTATGATTGTGCGATAAAGGAAACATCGGCAAGATTTGAGATATTAAATTCCGAGCTTTTAGTCAGGAATAATCATTCTCCCATCAGTTTTATAAAATCCAGATTAAAAAAACCTGAAAGTATTTTAAATAAGCTTAAACGCAGGGGTTATGCGGTAACCGTGCAAAATATAAGACGTTGTCTTGACGATGTTGCGGGAATCAGGATTATCTGTGCTTTTATTGATGATATTTATGATGTGATGGGTATGTTTCAGATACAGGACGATATCAGAATTCTACAGGTAAAAGACTATATAAAAAATCCCAAACCCAACGGATACAGGAGCTTTCATATGATAGCCGAAATACCCGTATTTTTTTCCAAAGGAAAGGTCTTTATGAAGGTGGAAATACAGATAAGGACGATTGCTATGGATTTCTGGGCGAGCCTTGAGCATCAGATGAAATATAAAAAGGACGTGGATTATGCTTCCTTAATCGTAAATGAACTTGCAGAGTGTGCGGATATAATCAGTCAAACCGATATGCGAATGCAGGATATAAATCATAAAATCAGAACAGGAACATCACTTTATTATTAATGAAAGAATATATAAAATCCTTACAAATAGGTAATGTCAACCTCAAAAACAATCTGATTTCAGCTCCGATGGCGGGAGTGTCGGATCTCGTTTTCAGGACACTTTGCAGAAGATATGACGCTGCCCTTGCGGTGACGGAGATGATCAGTGCAAAGGCACTTGAGTATAATAATAAAAAATGTTATGAACTGCTTGAAACTAATGAAACCGACAGACCTTTGGCGGTGCAGATTTTCGGGCACGAGGTACAGTCTCTCATAAGGGCGGTGGAGATTTTAAATACTCTTCCCTTTGATATTTTAGACATTAATATGGGCTGTCCCGTGCCGAAAATATTTAACAATAAAGACGGTTGTGCCTTGATGAAAGAGCCTCTTGAGGTGGAGAGGATAGTTAAGGCTGTTGTTAAATACTCAAAGAAGCCCGTGACGGTAAAAATAAGAGCGGGAATAGATGAAAACAGCGTAAATGCCGTACTTATTGCAAAAATAATTGAAGAGTCTGGTGCCTGTGCCGTAGCGGTACACGGCAGGACAAGATCTCAAATGTATGAGGG
>CAUUFM010000070.1:0-5514 GCA_963544505.1 uncultured Lachnospiraceae bacterium
AAGAAAAATCGTCCTATGAATGTCGAATATTTTAGGAGGTCCACACAATGATTAATCCAATTATTGATGCAATCGAAAAAGAACAGTTAAAAAAAGAACTTACGCCATTTAAAGTCGGAGATACAATAAAAGTATACTCTAAGATTAAAGAGGGTGACCGTTCAAGAATACAGGTATTCGAAGGCATAGTTCTTAAAAGACAGGGTGGAGGAGTAAGAGAAAACTTTACTGTCAGAAAACTCGCTAACGGTATCGGTGTTGAAAAAACTTGGCCCTTAAATTCACCTAATGTTGAAAAAATTGAGGTTGTAAGACAGGGTAAGGTCAGAAGAGCAAAGCTTAACTACCTCAGAGGTCGTATAGGCAAAAAAGCTAAGGTCAAAGAGCTTATCAAATAATAAGCCAATAATTATAAGGGCAGCTTAAGCTGTTCTTATTTTTTTAAAAAGAATGGTGAAATATGAAAATATATAATGATATATACAGAAAACAACTGCATAGTAGAAGAATACAAATATTAAAATATACTGTGATATGGTTTTTTAAAATACTTATAGTATTGTTTTTGTCGTTTGTTACCGTATATTTTTTCGGAATGAAAGTAAAAGTTTCAGGAAACTCAATGGAGCCGACCGTTTCAAACGGATATTCCGTTCTTATAAATAGGCTTGAGAATATTATTTTACCGCCTAAATCAGGAACCTTGATAGCTTTCAGACCCTCAGGAAACCCTTTATCAAATATTGAAATAAAACGAATAGTAGCCACTCCGGGCGACAAAGTGATAATCAAAAACGGATTTTTATATGTAAATAACAATAAATTATTTGATAATTTTTCAAAAATAAACGATGCCGGAATAGCAAAAGATGAAATAACATTGGGCTCAGATGAATATTTTGTATTATCTGATAACAGAGATATTATGCAGGACAGCAGAAATCCTGATATAAGTGTGGTAAAACGTTCATATATGATTGGCTCCGCCTGGTTCATTATAGAGCCGGCAAATGCCGGAGGATTCATAAAATAAGGAGAAAAAATGAAACAAATTCAATGGTTTCCCGGACATATGGCAAAAATCAAGTCGGAAATTTCAGCCGATATAAAGATGGTCGATATTGTGATGGAACTGCTTGACGCAAGAATTCCCATATCGTCGGCAAATCCTTTAATACCCTCACTTATCGGAAATAAAAAAAGACTGATTTTATTAAACAAATCAGACCTTGCAGCTAAAAAAGAAACAGATAAATGGATTGAATATTTTAATTCTGAAAAAATTCCGGCGATAGCCGTAAACTCAACAAAAAATAATCTTTATACAAAACAAATATATAAAAAAATAACCGATATATGCGAAGATAAAATCAGCAGGAATTTAAAAAAGGGGATAAAAAACACCACTATCAGAGCAATGGTGGTAGGAATTCCTAATGTCGGCAAGTCTACACTCATAAATTCCATCAGCAATAAAGCCGCAACCAAAACCGGAAATAAACCGGGTGTTACAAAGTCGAAACAATGGATAAGACTTAATAAAAATATAGAGCTTTTGGATACTCCCGGAATACTTTGGCACAGGTTTGAAAATGAAACAGTTGCAAGAAATCTTGCTTTTATAGGTTCTATAAAGGACGATATAATGGATATATCAGACCTTGCCTATCACTTAACGCAACTGCTTAAAAATTCCTATAAAGGCAGTTTATCGGCAAGATATGACATAGATGAAGAAAAACCTGCACTTGACCTGTTAAATGACATTGCTATAAAAAGAGGCTGTTTATTAAAAGGAGGACTTCCTAATGTTGAACTGGCATCAAAGCTTATATTAGATGATTTCAGAAAACAAAGACTTGGATATTTTACTCTTGAAAGGGTCTGTGATATTGATAAATAAAAGAAGCATCGGAAAAAATAAAGAGCAGATTGCGGCTGACTTCCTTATAAACAAGGGATATAAAATACTTGAACTGAATTTCAGGTACAGGGCAGGAGAGATTGATATTATCGCAACCCTTGATGACTTTATTGTATTTATAGAAGTAAAATATAGACAAACAAAAACAAAAGGCACTCCGATTGAGGCGGTGAATTTAAATAAACAAATCAAGATTTCAAGTACCGCCGAATATTTTCTTGTACGTAATAAGCAATTTCTTAAAAAACAGGTTCGTTTTGATGTTGTAGGCATTCTTGGCGATGAAATCACACATTACACAAACGCATTCACATATAAAGGAAAAAGTTTTTTATAAAATCCAATTTTTTGATATTCAAATTAATTCAAAAAATGTCGCATTAATAATTTAACTGCTGTATATCTGTTTTGAATTTTTATTAACAAGATATATGCTGCAAAAATTATTAATGCGACATTTTATTATACTTACTTAAATCTTATAACAGACCGCCTATTTTTACAAACAACGGTGCAAATACAACTGCTACGATAGTCATAAGCTTAATTAAAATATTAATGGACGGGCCTGATGTATCCTTGAAAGGATCGCCTACGGTATCACCTACTACGGCAGCCTTGTGCGGTTCAGAACCCTTGCCGCCGAAATTTCCGCCCTCTATGTATTTCTTTGCATTATCCCAAGCACCTCCGGCATTAGACATCATAATAGCCAAAAGAACACCAGATGCCAAAGAACCTGCAAGCATTCCTCCTAAAGCCTCCGTTCCCATCACAATACCTATAACAATAGGGGCAATAATTGCCATAAGTCCCGGAACAATCATCTCTTTTAAGGCAGCCTTTGTAGAAATATCCACACATTTTGCATAATCAGGCTTTGATGTTCCCTCCATTATGCCCTTATCCTCTCTGAACTGTCTTCTGACCTCTTCAATCATCTCATTGGCAGCTCTTCCCACGGAGTTCATAGTCATAGCGGAAAACAGGAAGGGAAGCATAGCTCCTATAAAAAGACCCACTATTACCAAAGGATTAAGAAGACTTATAGTTTTAAGCTGTGCCACCTGTGAATAAGATGCAAATAAAGCCAAAGCTGTAAGAGCGGCAGAGCCTATAGCAAAGCCTTTACCGATAGCCGCCGTGGTATTGCCCACCGCATCAAGCTTATCAGTAATTTCTCTGACACTTTCCGGTAATTCACACATCTCGGCAATACCGCCGGCATTATCAGACACAGGACCGTAAGCATCTACCGCAACGGTCATAGCCGTTGTTGAAAGCATACCCACCGCCGCCAAAGCTATTCCATAAAGTCCGGCAAAAGCATTGGCTATAAGAATACCTACAGCTACGAAGATAATAGGCCATAATGTAGACATCATACCCACGCCCAAACCTGAAATAATGGTGGTGGCAGCCCCTGTTTGTGACTGCTCGGCTATTTTTTTAACATATCTGTAATCACCCGATGTATAAACCTCTGTAACCTTGCCTATGGCTATACCTACGGCAAGTCCCGCTATAATGGCTATTGCAGGGTTTATTGTATTCAATAAATATCTGCTTAAAACAAAAGATGCTATAATTACTATGATACCCGACACATAAGTTCCTAAATTAAGTGCGGCTGCCGGATTTCCGCCCTCCTTACCTCTGACGAACATTATGCCGATAATGGACGCTATTATACCTATTGCTGAAAGCAAAAGAGGAAAAATTGAACCTTTTAAAGGGTCAAGGTCAAATGCCGCTCCGACTTGCGGAGTAATTTTAGGGATAATCACCGCAAGGGTAATGGCGGAAATAATAGAGCCGACATAAGATTCAAATAAGTCGGAACCCATACCTGCCACATCACCTACGTTGTCACCTACGTTATCTGCTATAACGGCAGGATTTCTCGGGTCATCTTCAGGAATACCCGCTTCCACCTTACCGACAAGGTCAGCTCCCACATCAGCCGCCTTTGTATAAATACCGCCTCCGACACGCCCGAAAAGCGCCATAGATGAAGCTCCGAGTCCGAAGCCCGTAACTACGGAAGCACTGTCAACACCCATAAGCACAAAGATAACGCCAAGTCCGAATAATCCGAGTCCCGTAACGCAAAGTCCCATCACCGCACCCGATCTGAATGCTACAGATAACGCCTTGACCATACCGGACTCTTTGGCTGCATTAGCCGTTCTGACATTTCCCTTGGTAGCTACAGACATACCGAAATATCCCGCAAGAACCGATAAAAGCGCTCCTACAATATAAAGTATGGCTGTAATCCAACTGTTTAATAAAAAACCGATAAGCACAAAAAGAACTCCGACAACAATAACCATTGTCTTGTACTCTCTGCCTAAAAACGTCATTGCGCCCTCGTGAATATAGCCTGATATCTCTTTCATTCTATCAGTACCGCAATCCACGTTCCCAATCCATTTAGCCAGTCCGAATGCAAATATCAGTGCAATCAAGGCACAGATAGGCACAAGAATCGCCCAAGTTTCCATTACTTTAATCCTCCTCTTTTAAAATAAAATGTACGGATTAGCTAAGAAACATTGCACCGGCTAACCCTAATATTAATAAAGCTATATTAGTACAAGTTTTATTAAAAATCAATAGCTTTTATAGCAATTATACAACTTTTTTTAAAAATTTTATTTTAATTACCGATTTTTTATTAAATATTGACAAAGATTTCACAAAAATACATATTTTTTTGTTAAACTCTTATCAAGCTTTCATAAATTCCAAAATAAAGATACAAATTTGAAACAATGATATTACAAATTATCAGCCAATGTTATAATAAAACAAGTTATCTCGTCATCGGATCTTACATCTATACTGCCGTTATGCTGTTTTATTATTTCATAGACAATGGCAAGTCCGATTCCGAAATTACCTCCCTCTCCCTTATAAAATCTGTCAAAAATATACGGCAAATCTTTCTTTAAAACAGGTTTTCCGTCATTTGAAATTTCAATTTTAAAAACGCGTGCTTCCTTTTTACAAGCCACAGTTATTCGGGAACTCGCATATCTTACGGCATTTGTTAATATATTGCTCAACGCCCTGTCCAATTTTTCCTCATCAGCCATTATAAACAGAGATTCTTTATCCATCTGATGCTCTATCATTATACCTTTTTTATCACAATCAGCCTTTATTCTCCAAGTGCAATCATATAAAAGCTCTTTTAAATCCAATTTTTCTATATTCAATTGTGCGTTTGTGTCCATTTTTGACAACAATAAAAGTTCGTCAACCAAGCTTGTCATTCTTTTACTCTGCTTCACTATCACCTCCGCCGCCTTTTTATTATCCTTATAGACTCCTTTCGCAATTCCTTCGGCATAACCCTGTATCGACATAAGCGGAGTTCTAAGCTCGTGTGAGGCGTTTTGAAAGAACTGTTTTTGACTGTCATTTGCCCTGTCTATCATATTTGACATCTCTTTTACGGAACTTAAAACTTCACAAAATTCGCTGTAATCAAGCTCTTCCGTCCCTGTCAGCTCCTCTCTTCTGCCTATACTTAATATATAATCTTTCAATTTATTAAAAGAATTATCAATTTTTTTATTTAT
>CAUUFM010000071.1:0-5463 GCA_963544505.1 uncultured Lachnospiraceae bacterium
TAAAAAATGCCTTTGCCTTTGATAAGGAAAATCCTGAAAGAGAATTTAAGGAGCTGATTAAGGAATGTCATAAAAACGGCATAGAGGTAATTCTTGAGTTTTATTTTGTAGACGTTTCTTCCGCATTTATTACAGATGTTATAAGATATTGGTTGTTTAATTATCATATTGACGGAATACATATATCAAGCCCTGATTACGACTTTTTAGCAGGAGAGCCGTTTTTGTTCGGCAGAAAATTATATGTGGATTATTATGACGGTAAAAAAACTGATGTATCACCTTTAAGTTATAATGACGGTTTTTTAGTGAGTGCAAGGCGTTTTATCAGGGGTGATGAATATGCGATAGATTCTTTATTAGCTCATTTTATGATTGATTCGGGGAAAAAGATAAATTATTTATCTACCCACAACGGTTTCAGTTTACTTGATTGTTTTTCCTATGAAGAGAAGCATAATGAAAAAAACGGATTCAATAATTTTGACGGAACAGATTATAATTTCAGCTTTAATTCAGGCATTGAGGGTAAAACAAAGTTAAAACGCATTATTAAATTAAGGCATAAGCACGTGAAAAATGCACTGTTTTTATTAATGTTGTCAAGAGGTATTCCCTTAATTATGGCGGGAGATGAGTCTTTAAGAACACAAAGCGGTAACAATAACGCCTTTTGCCAAGATAATAAAATCTCTTGGTTCGACTGGAACGATGAAAATAAGGATAGGACTGAAATTAGAGAATTTTTCAAAAAATTGATATCTTTTAGAAAAAATAACAGTATTTTAGCTTGTGATTTAAGCAGTGTTGAAAATACAGGAAATATGAATGTTCCTTTGATTTCATTACATTCCGATATGGCATTCAGCTTTGTAGGGGGTAATTCAAGGGCATTCGGTTTATTATATAATGCTGCACTGAGCAGATTGGAAAATAAAAATGATTTAATCTATATAGCGGTAAATATGTCCGCCGGTAACAAAAGATTGGCAATACCCAGACTTGAAAAGGCGGAGATGAAAATACATTTAAGTACAGATGAAAATGTAAGGCTTGAAAATGATTTTATTATATTACCGGAATTTTCCTGTGCATTGATTGTTAATGAAAAAGGCATAGGAAATAAGAAAATATGATTTTATCTTAAGGAGATATTATGAGTAAAAAAGTATTATTCAGCGGAATGCAGGCGACGGGGTCGTTGACTTTGGGCAATTATCTTGGGGCATTGGCTAATTGGATTGATTTAAGCTTGGAGTATGAGAGCTATTATTGTGTGGTTGATTTACACTCAATAACCATCAATCAGGACAGAAATATTTTTGCAAGCAAGGCTTTAAACCTTATGAAATTATATATAGCTGCGGGGCTTGATCCGAAAAAAAGTTGTCTGTATTTTCAAAGTCAGGTGCCGGCACACAGTCAGCTGTCTTGGGTTTTGAGCTGTAGCACCTATATGGGAGAATTGAATCGTATGACTCAGTTCAAAGATAAGGCGACAAAGGCGGGAAAGAATATAAACGTGGGTCTTTATACCTATCCTGTTTTGATGGCTGCCGATATTTTATTATTTCAGACAGATATAGTGCCTGTCGGAACAGATCAGAAACAACATATTGAGATTACAAGGGATATAGCAATAAGATTTAATAACAATTATAATGAAGAAATCTTTACAATACCGGAGCCTTATTTCGGAAAGAGTGCATCAAGGATAATGAGTCTTCAGGATCCTTATAAAAAAATGTCAAAATCAGATGATAATAAGAATGCAAGTATACATTTAACTGACGATAGGGATACTATAATAAAGAAGTTTAAAAAGGCGGTAACGGATTCATTGGGAGAGGTTAAATATGATATAGAAAATCAGCCGGGAGTATCCAATCTTATAGAAATCTATGCCGCCTGTAAAAAGATAAGCATTGATGATGCCGTAAAGGAATTTTCAGGCAGGGGCTATGGAGACTTTAAGACAGCGGTAGGAGAAGTGGTAGCGGACACATTGACTCCTTTGCAAAAAAAACTTGAAGATTTAAATAACAGTGAGGAAGAGTTAAGAAAGATAATTATAGAAAACGGTAAGAAAGCGTCAGATGTTGCAAGTGCTACGATGAATAAGGTTTATAAAATTATGGGATTTCCGCTTTTTTAATTTTAGAAAGAGAAAGTAATTAGATGAAAGAACTTATTCTAAAGAGAAAATCTATTTTAACAGCCCATATATTAATGAGTATTTTTCTTATTTTGTTGTCAGTAGTTATAATGCTTTATGATATTGACAAGGGTTGGATTTTTTTAGTCGTTTCAATTATTTTTATCGGAGCTTCGACATTTATATACATCAGAGGACTTAAAAAGCTCTATGATACGATGATTTATAACATTAATTATTACAACAGCGTTCAGTCGGAGCTGCTGGAGGAATTTTCCGTAGCTTATGCCATTTTAAGCGAAAAACTTGATATAATCTGGACAAATAAGGCATTTAGAAGACTTGTAAAAAAGGATAAGAGTTTTCACGGCTCCATAAGTGACTGTCTGCCTATGTTAATAATAGAAGAGCTGCCAAAAAAGGGCGGCAGTATAGAATATGAAATAGAGCTTGACAACAGGCAGATAAGATTACAGCTGATAAGGAACCTTCCTGTAAGGCATCATAATGCCGACAGCTATACGATTTATCTGTTTGACGAAACGACGTTGAAGGAGTCGGTGCGTGCATTAAATGAGCAAAAGCCTGTGGTGGCTCTTATCTATATTGATAATTATGAGGAATTGATGTCAAGCATAGAAGAGGTCAGACAGTCTCTTTTGCTGGCATTGGTCGAAAGAAAAATCACGAAATATTTTGTTGAGATAGACGGGATTGTAAAAAAACTTGATAAGGATAAATTTTTTGTAATATTTAAAAGACACAGACTCGACGAACTGATAGCCGCAAGATTTGATATTTTGGAAGATGTAAAGACATTAAATATCGGCAACGAAATATCGGTAACAATCAGTATGGGGCTCGGTTTGAATGAGCATAATTTCCTGCGGGCAAGCGAAAATGCCGGAATGGCTATGGATCTGGCACTCGGAAGAGGCGGAGATCAGTGTGTTATAAAGAGCAATGAAAGAACCACCTATTATGGCGGAAATTCTCAATCTGTCGAAAAACGTACAAGGGTAAAGGCAAGAGTAAAGGCACACGCATTAAGGGAACTTATGAGCAACACCGATCAGATAATAATAATGGGACATCAGATGACAGATGTGGATTGTTTCGGTGCGGCAATGGGTGTGTACAGGGCGGCTCTTACTATACAAAAGAAGGCATCTATTGTTATAAACACCGTTTCCACCTCCATAGAAAGTATGATTGCTCCGTTTTTAAACAATCCTCAATATGATAAGGATATGTTTTTAAATAGTGAAAGTGCTATTGAAAGGACAGATAAAAATACCTTGCTTGTAGTTGTGGATACGAACAGACCGTCTTATACGGATTGCCCGGAGCTTTTAAAGCTGACCTCTCATATAGTGGTATTTGACCATCACAGACAGGGTGAAGATGTAATTACGAATGCGGAATTATCATATATTGAGCCTTATGCTTCATCTGCAAGCGAGATGGTGGCGGAGGTTTTACAGTATTTCAGCGATTTTGTAAAATTAAAGCCGTCAGAGGCGGATTGTATTTATGCCGGAATGGTGATAGATACCAATAATTTCACTGCAAAAACGGGAGCAAGAACATTTGAAGCGGCGGCATATCTTAAAAGGAACGGAGCTGATGTAACCAGAGTCAGAAAGATGTTCAGAGATGAGATAAATGCCTATAAATCAAGGGCTGAGGCTATAAGCACAGCTGAGGTGTTTTTAGGAGATTTTGCGATAGGGGCATTAAAAAGCGAGGGTTTAAAAAGTCCCACAATAGTGGGAGCACAGGCTGCAAACGAGCTGCTTAATATAATCGGAATAAAAGCCTCTTTTGTGCTGTCAACATATAAAGACAAGACCTTTATCAGTGCAAGATCAATAGATGAAGTAAATGTTCAGATAATAATGGAAAAAATGGGAGGAGGCGGACATTTGAATATTGCCGGAGCCCAAAAAGAAAAAGGTATTGATGAAACAAGAAAAGAATTAAAAGAGCTGTTATCAAGCCTTAGAGATAAAGGAGAAATATAATGGAAGTAATACTTTTAAGTGATATAAAGAGTGTAGGTAAAAAAGACGATATAGTAAAATTAAGTGACGGTTATGCAAGAAACTTTGTGTTAAAAAAGGGTCTCGGAGTGGAGGCTAATAAGCAGAACCTTTATGAATTGGAGCAAAGGAAAGAAAAAGAAAGACAGGAAGCCCTTGAAATTTTGGAGCTTGCGAAAAAGAAAAAGGAAGAAATAGAAAAAGTCGTTGTCAAACTGACAATAAAAATGGGAGATAACGGCAAGAGCTTCGGCTCAGTTACAAGCAAGGAAGTGTCGGACGGTTTAAATAACCAATATAATATAGACATTGACAAAAGAAAAATCGTAGTTGAAAATCCTATAAAAAGCTTGGGAGAATTTAATGTTCCTATAAAGTTACACCCTGATGTGACCGCCGTCTTAAAGGTTATAATAGGAGAAGAATAAAAATGGAAGAGCCTATAAGAAGAATTCCTCCTCACGACACTCTGGCTGAAAAAGCTGTTTTAGGCTCTATTATGCTGAACAGCAAGTGGGTTGTCGATATAAAGGATATAATTTCAAAAGAGGACTTTTATGAAAGGGCGAACGGAATAGTTTTTGAGGCTTTAGTAAAGCTTTATGAGGCTGAAAAAGGAGCTGATTTAATAACCATTATTGATATGCTTAATTCAATGGGTGTTGAAGAGAGCATTGCCAATGTCAAATTTTTAGGCGATTTGCAAGATGTTGTTCAGATAAGTACGAATGCTGTAGCCTATGCCGAAATAGTAAGGGAAAAGGCAATTTTAAGGAGACTTATAAAGGCTTCCGAGATAATTTCAAATGACTGCTTCGTGGCGACAAAAAGCACGGAAGAGATTATTGACATTGCAGAGCGACAAATTTTTGAAATAGCACAGAATGAGCATATCACTGATTATACTCCAATTAAAGAGATAACTGAGGCTGTACTTTTAAGAATAGATGAACTTGCTAAAAACAAGGGTCATATTACAGGAATATCTACAGGATTTAAAGATCTTGATGATAAAACGTCGGGATTACAAAAATCCGATCTCATATTGATTGCCGCAAGACCGTCTATGGGAAAGACAGCCTTTGCTTTAAATATAGCACAGCACGCGGCGATGAAAGAAAATGTGGTGACGGCAATTTTCAGTTTGGAAATGTCAAAGGAACAGCTGGTGCAAAGAATGCTTGCATCAAGTGCCAATGTGAGTATGAAAAATATAAGGGACGGAAGTGTAAGCGACAGTGATTATGCGGAGCTTGTTAATAAGGC
>CAUUFM010000072.1:0-5442 GCA_963544505.1 uncultured Lachnospiraceae bacterium
ACAAAAGCTCCGAAATCCACTATATTCCTTACAGTTCCCTTTAATATCATATCTTCTTTTAAATCTTTCATTTCCATTATATCGGATCTTAATATCGGAAGCGGCATACTCTCCCTCGGATCCCTGCTCGGTTTTTCAAGCTCCTTTATTATGTCTTCTAAGGTAGGAAGCCCTATTCCCAAAGTTTCAGAAAGCTTTTCTTTATCCCTTATATGAAAAACGGAGTATGAAATATTTGACACACTTTTGACAGCCGTATTTTCCGGCAATATAGGTTTTTTATCGGATAACGGGATTGACTTGACAGCTGATTTCAAAGCGGCAGCCATATTTGTACCTGTATTTTTTACCTTTATTCCTTTTTTACCGGAACTTACGGTTTTTTTATCATTACTTGCTTTATTTATTGACTTTGCCTTTTTTTCAGCCTCTTTTCTTAAAGTATTAAGATTATTTATATCTATATTCAAAGTTTCTAAAAGTCTTAATGCCGCATCATAGGATTCCGGGTGTACCGCAGTTGCATCAAGAGGATTTTCTCCGTCAAAAATTCTCATAAATCCGGCACTTTGCTCAAAAGCCTTAGGTCCGAGCTTCGATACCTTTAACAGTTCTTTCCTGTTCTTGTATTTACCGTTATTTTCCCTGTATTCCACAATATTTTTGGCTACAGTTGCTGAAATTCCTGAAATATATGATAACAACGGAGCTGATGCCGTATTTAAATCCACTCCTACCCTGTTTACACTGTCCTCCACCACATTTCCTAAAGCGGTGGAAAGCTTCTTTTGATCGCAGTCGTGCTGATACTGACCCACTCCTATGGATTTCGGATCTATCTTTACAAGCTCCGCTAAGGGATCCTGCAACCGCCTTGCAATAGATGCCGCACTCCTCTGTCCCACATCAAATTCCGGAAACTCCTCGCCGGCAAGCTTACTTGCAGAATAAACGGAAGCTCCCGCTTCACTGACTATCACATACTGAACAGGCTTGTCTATCTCTTTTATAAGCTGTGCTATTACCTGCTCCGACTCTCTTGATGCAGTTCCGTTTCCTAAAGAAATAAGTGATACATCATATTTATCTATAAGTTTTTTAAGCACCTCTTTCGCCTCTTTAACCTTGTTTTGCGGCATAGTAGGATAAATGACCGTGGTATCCAAGACCTTTCCCGTAGCATCAACTACAGCTAATTTACAACCGGTTCTAAATGCGGGATCCCAGCCCAATACCGTCTTCCCAGTAATAGGCGGCTGCATAAGAAGCTGTTCCAAGTTTTTGGAAAACACCTTGATTGCAGACTCTTCCGCCTTTTCGGTAAGCTTGGATCTTAATTCTCTGATAATAGACGGCTCTATTAATCTGTCATAGCTGTCCTTTATGGTGCTTTCCAATAATTCCCTGATTAAGTCATTGTCCGATGTAATTATATTATGAGCTATATATCTGTAAAATTTTTCCGTCGGAAGCTTGACCTTTACAGTTAAAATTCCCTCCTTTTCTCCTCGATTTATGGCTAAAATATTATGACTTAAGAGCTTATCAAGCCTTTCTTCAAAGTCATAATACATCTCATAAACGGAAGATATTTTTTCGTCCTTTACAGTGGAATTAATTACCCCTTCCATCATTGAAACCTCTCTTATATAGCTCCTGTATTCAGCCACATCGGCTATATCCTCAGCTATAATGTCCTTAGCACCGTCTATAGCATCTGATATCGTTTCAACCTCATCTGTAATATATTCTTCAGCTGTTTTTTCTATATCCGTTTCTTTTTGTTCTAAAATAATTTTTGCCAGAGGCTCCAAACCTTTACTTCTTGCAACAGATGCCTTTGTTTTCTTCTTGGGCTTATAGGGTCTGTACAAATCCTCAAGCTCCACTAAAACCTCGCATTGTTCTATCTTTAATTTTAATTCATCGGTAAGCTTTCCCTGTTCTTCTATACTTGACAAAACCGTTGTTTTTCGCTCTTCCAATCCTCTTAAATACTTTAATTGCTCATCAAGCTCTCGCAGCTTTTCATCATCAAGAGAACCTGTAGCTTCCTTTCTATATCTGGCTATAAAAGGAATTGTATTTCCTTCATCAATTAAATTTACCGCACTTTCAATCTGCTGTCTTTTAACATTAAGTTTTTCTGTGATTTTTTCAATAATATCCATTATAATATCCTTTTTTATACACTAAAAGCTGTTGATTTTATCAATATCATCGGGTAAATCCTTTATTATCCTGTTTATTACAACATAATATGAGAAATTTTCGTTTACCGAAACCTTCACCCTGTCGCCCTGTTTTTTGCCTATTAAAGCCTTGCCTATAGGAGATTCCAAACTGACTTTATTTTCTAAGGAATTTCCTCGTACATTGGTGACTATTGTAAGATTTTTTACCATATTCTGCTCTTCAAAAAACAGTTCAACAGTATTATTTATCCCGACCTCATCATCTTTTGAGCTGTCGTCAATGATATGAGCTGTATTTATCATTCTTTTAAGATAGGCTATTCTGCTCTCGTTTTGATTCTTCTCTCTTCTTGAAGCATAATACTCAAAATTTTCGCTCAAATCTCCGTGCTCTCTTGCCTCCTTTACAGCCTCGATAAGCTCCTTTCTCTGAACTAAGGTTCTATGTTCTATCTCGGCTTCCATATTTTTAATGTCATTTTTTGTTAATTTATCATACATCTTATATCCCTTTATATCAATTATCGTTATTTATCTAAGACCTCACCACAAAGTTGATAATCTTATCCTGTACAACAATTTCCTTAACTATATTATCTAAAGAAAGCTTGTCCTTAACAGCTGTTTTTGCCGCCGCAATCGCCTCATCTTTTGCACAACCTTTGGGAAGCTCAACCATACCTTTCATTTTACCGTTTATCTGTATAGGAATATTTAAAGTATCCTTTACCATAGCGGTCTTGTCATAGGTAGG
The DNA here is from genome assembly GCA_963544505.1 of uncultured Lachnospiraceae bacterium. Taxonomy (GTDB): domain Bacteria; phylum Bacillota; class Clostridia; order Lachnospirales; family Lachnospiraceae; genus CAUUFM01. The sequence goes on from CAUUFM010000072.1 coordinate 2,950, forward strand.
CCAGCCCCCTGCAAACACTGAATTTTTATGTCCGAGCAATTCCCACAGCTCTTCTGCAATATGCGGTGCAAGCGGTGCCAAAAGTCTTACAAAATCCTCAAATATCCTTGTGTCTAAAGCTCCTGCTTTGTTTGCAAACTCATTTATCTTATTGTTATACTCCATAAGACCTGAAACAACGGTATTCATACTGAAATTATCAATCCTTGTTGTAATGTCATAAATCAGTTTATTCCTTAGATATTCGGATTCTTTATTAGGCTTATCATTCTTATCCTTATAGGCATTTACCAATTTCCAAAGCTTATTTAAAAACCTGTACACCCCGTCAATGCCGCTGTCGTCCCATTCCGCATCAGCCTCAGGAGGCCCTACAAACAGCTCATAAATTCTTAAAGCGTCCCTTCCGTAATCTCTTACCAAATCATCGGGAGAAATTACATTTCCCTTAGATTTACTCATCTTTGTACCGTTTTTGCCGGTAATCATACCCTGATTAAACAGCTTACGAAACGGTTCCTTAAAGTCAACCACTCCTATGTCGTTAAGAAATTTTGTATAAAATCTTGCATAAAGCAAATGTAATACGGCGTGCTCAACACCTCCGATATACATATCAACAGGCAAATATTTGCTCGCTTTGTCCCTGTCAACCAATTTTTTGTCGTTCTTATTGTCAATATATCTCAAAAAATACCAGGAGGAGCCTGCCCATTGCGGCATAGTATTCGTTTCTCTCTTGGCAAAGGATTTACAAACGGGACAGGTGGTATTTACCCAATCTTCAATATTTGCAAGCGGAGATTCTCCCGTTCCTGTAGGCTCATAAACTTTAACATCAGGAAGCAATACCGGCAAATCTTCATCAGGTACGGGCACATTACCGCATTTCTGACAATGGATTATCGGAATCGGCTCTCCCCAATATCTCTGCCTTGAAAACACCCAGTCACGAAGTTTAAAGTTGGTTGTCTTTTTGGCTACACCCTTTTTTTCAAGGAAGTCTATAACTTTATCCTTAGCCTCTTCTACCCTCATACCGTCAAACTGCATTGAATTTACCATCACTCCGTCGCCATCGTATGCCTCACTTAATTCCTCTGCTTTACCGTCCTTTGAAACTACCTGTACAATAGGTAAATCGAATTTCTTTGCAAACTCGAAATCTCTTTCATCGTGAGCCGGAACACACATAACGGCGCCGGTTCCGTAATCGGAAAGCACGTAGTCGGACAACCAAACGGGAATCAATTTGTCATTCATAGGATTGACGGCATAACTGCCCGTAAACACACCGGTTTTTTCCTTGCTCTGCATTCTGTCAACGGAAGACTTAACGGAAGAGGCGAAAATATAATCCTCTATCGCTTTTTTTTGCTCATCTGTAGCAAGGCTTTTTGCAAGCTTGTGTTCAGGTGCCATTACCATAAAGGTAGCTCCGCAGAGTGTGTCGGGTCTTGTGGTATAAACCTTAAGCACATCTTCTCTACCTTTTATTCTAAAATCAACCTCCGCACCGTGACTCTTTCCAATCCATTCCGTCTGCATCTTGATTACCTTTTCAGGCCAGTCCAATTCTTTTAAATCATCAAGCAGTCTGTCCGCATAATCCGTGATTTTAAGCATCCACTGTCTTAAATTTTTCTTTGTAACTAAAGTTCCGCAACGCTCACAGGCTCCATTTACGACCTCTTCATTTGCAAGACCCGTTTTGCAGGAGGGACACCAGTTTATAGGAAATTCCTTTTCGTATGCCAACCCTTTCTTAAACATCTGTGCAAATATCCACTGTGTCCATTTATAATAGTCGGGATCTGTTGTATTTATTTCCATATCCCAATCGTAAACGGCAGACATATCCTTTATCTGTTTTCTTATATTATTTACATTTTCCTGCGTGGATTTTGCAGGATGTACTTTCATTTTTATAGCATAATTTTCCGCCGGCAGTCCGAAAGCGTCCCAACCCATCGGGTGAACGACATAATAGTTGTTCATAAGCTTATACCTGCTCCAAACATCAGAGATAACGTAACCTCTCCAATGTCCTACGTGAAGACCGTTACCTGAAGGATAAGGAAACATATCAAGGCAATAATATTTCTCCTTTTTTCCATCATCAACATTTATCGGATTTTTCCCCCAATTTTTAATCCATTTCTCTTCTATCAGGTTATGATTATATGGTGCTGCCGTCTTAGACATAATATGCTCCTCCTCATTGTTCTTTATTGTACTTCTTTAATTAATCTATTCTATAATAAAGCTAAATCCTGTAAATGTAAAGTGGGTATTTGCTTAAGTCTTAAGATTTTAAATTCAATAAAAGACCCACATCAGTTCCCCGATGTGAGTCGATGTAACAGACACTATATCGTTATAAATTTTTCAGACCTCTTTAATCTGCATAAAACTGTATTACTTATAACTTATAAATCTTATATACTCTAACTTTTGTTTTGTCATAGCTTAACCATCTGATACCGGTTTTTT
>CAUUFM010000073.1:0-5339 GCA_963544505.1 uncultured Lachnospiraceae bacterium
TATACATTTTCAAATCTTGCTTTTATTGAAAACTACAAGAATATCAGAGGCTTTGATGTAAATAATTATTATATATTTTTAGTAAGTATGATTGCCAATAATTATGCTCTTAAAAATGTGAGGGTAAGACAGATTCTTGATCTTTGGGTTTTTCATAAAGCCTATAACGAAGATTTGGATTGGAATTATATAACAGCTGAATTGGATAAACTTAATATCAGAGAAATGGGAAGACGTTTTCTTGAGCTTTCTTTTATTTGGTTTGACGGAGCGGTCGCACAAAACGGTGAAGATATTGATATTTATGATACTATGGAAAATTATGTTTTATCAAGGGGAGATATAGGATTTAGAGAAAGCTGTGAATTATTTCCTTTAGTTAAAGAGTTAAATAAGCTGATTTTAGAAGAACAGGCAAGGATAGAAAAGGAAAACTATAAGAAATTTTTATACCCTGATAAAGAATATATGCAAAGCCTATATCCAAAACTTGCATCTAATATATTCGGATTAAAGATAGCTTATTTTTTAAGGAGAATGAGGCTTATATTCGGCAAATCGGATATAGATAAGGATCTTCAGGACGTTCAGCAGTTTTATGAGCCGCAGAGCGATTATCCGTCTGATTATTATGAAAATACTGAAAATAATGAATTGGAAGAAATAACCTCAGCCCCGCTTGTTGTGGCGGGAGATGTCAAGATAATGACTGACGTTTTGCCTGCCAATATAGGAGTCTCACCTGTTAATACTATAAGAAAAACTGATGAAAGCTCAGGCTCTTCCGGTTTTATGAGCGAGCAGGAAATAATGAATCAATTATCAAACAGGGAAAAAAATGATAAACTTGATAAAGCGGCTGAAAAAAAAGAAGTAAAGAAAAAAAATACAAAAAAATCTAAAAAAGAGGGCAAAAAGACTGCTTCTGCAAAGGTTAAAAATAGTGATAATAAAAACATTAAACAAAAAAACAATAAAACTACAGAAACAAATTCCGTGTCCGAATCTCTGAAAGATGAAAAGGATAATTAAATATTTATTAGGATTTTACACCTGTTTTAAACATTAAGGTTTGAAGCAGGTGTTTTTCAATTTTTTATAAATGAAAACATTTTTATTGTATTGACATCGTGTAATATAAATGATAAACTATATAAAATTACATCAATAACAATATATTGTTATCAAATACAATAAGTGTGCTATATATGGAGGAATAAAAATTGTTTCAGGTTAGGAAAAGAGATGGAGCGTTAGTTTCATTTGAGATTTCAAACATAGGAAATGCTATAAGAAAAGCCTTTGATGCAACTGATGTCAAATACAACGATGATATATTATCTTTGCTTAATTTAAGGGTTACATCGGATTTTCAATCTCAAATTAAGGACGACATCATAGATGTCGAGGATATTCAGGACAGTGTGGAAAAGGTATTGGAAGATGCGGGATATCATAAAACTGCCAAAGCCTATATTCTTTATCGCAAGCAAAGAGAAAAAATTCGTAATATGAAATCCACTATTATTGATTATAAGGAGATAGTGGACAGTTATGTAAATGTTGAGGATTGGAGAGTAAAGGAAAATTCTACAGTTACATATTCGGTAGGAGGTCTTATTTTAAGCAATTCAGGAGCTATTACCGCTAATTATTGGTTGTCTGAAATTTATGATGAAGAAATAGGAAATGCACATAGAAATGCGGATATTCACATACACGATCTGTCTATGCTTACAGGTTATTGTGCCGGTTGGTCGTTGAAGCAGCTTATCAGAGAGGGTTTGGGAGGTATCACGGGAAAGATTACATCATCTCCGGCAAAGCATCTGTCCGTACTTTGTAACCAAATGGTAAATTTCTTGGGTATTATGCAGAATGAATGGGCGGGAGCACAGGCTTTTTCTTCATTTGATACCTATTTGGCACCTTTTGTGAAAGTGGACGAGCTTGATTATGACGGTGTTAAAAAATGTATAGAGTCCTTTGTATATGGAGTTAATACACCGAGCAGATGGGGAACACAATCTCCTTTTTCCAATATCACGCTTGATTGGACCGTTCCGAATGATCTGAGAAATGTTAATGCCATTGTTGGCGGAAAAGATATGGACTTTACCTATGGGGATTGTGAAAAAGAGATGGCTATGGTAAATAAAGCCTTTATTGAAATTATGATAGAGGGTGATGCCAACGGCAGAGGTTTTCAATATCCTATTCCCACCTATTCAATTACAAAGGATTTTGACTGGTCGGATACAGAAAACAACAGACTTTTGTTTGAAATGACTTCCAAGTATGGAACTCCTTATTTCTCAAATTATATAAACAGTGATATGGAGCCAAGTGATGTAAGGTCTATGTGTTGCAGGCTGAGACTTGATTTAAGGGAATTAAGGAAGAAGAGCGGAGGATTTTTCGGTGCGGGAGAGAGTACCGGTTCTGTCGGAGTGGTTACGATAAATATGCCTCGTATGGCTTATTTATCGGAAAATGAAGAAGACTTTATGAGAAGACTTGATAAGATGATGGATATTTCCGCAAGGTCATTGAAGATAAAAAGGGATATTATCACAAAGCTTCTTGAAGAGGGACTTTATCCGTATACGAAGCGTTATTTGGGAAACTTTGACAATCATTTTTCCACTATAGGTCTTGTCGGAATGAATGAAGCGGGTCTTAATGCAAAATGGCTCAGGGCTGATATGACAAATAAAGATACTCAGGAATTCACCAAGAGGGTCTTAACTCATATGAGGGAGCGTTTATCGGATTATCAGGAAAAATATGGCGATTTATATAATTTGGAAGCCACACCTGCCGAATCTACAGCATATCGTTTTGCAAAACACGATGTGACTAAATTTAATGATATAATAACTGCGGCATCGGATAATGAAAAGACACCTTATTATACCAACAGTTCTCATCTGCCTGTGGGATACACTACCGATATATTTGATGCAATTGAAATTCAAGATGAATTACAGACACTTTATACCTCAGGTACGGTATTTCACGCCTTTATCGGAGAAAAGCTTCCGAGCTGGCGTTCCGCCGCAAAGCTTGTCAGAACTATTGCAGGCAACTATAAATTACCTTATTATACATTGTCTCCCACATACAGCGTATGTAAGGAACACGGTTATCTTAAAGGAGAAGAGCCTGTCTGCCCGACTTGCGGACAGTCCACAGAGGTTTATAGCAGAATTACGGGTTATTATAGACCTGTTCAGAACTGGAACGACGGAAAGACACAGGAGTATAAGGACAGAACGACATACAGGATTCTTGATAATATTGTTAACAAAAACAGCGACAATATAATCAGAGAAATTCAAAAAGAGAGTACGGACGAAAAAAATAAGACATATCTTTTTGTGACTGAATCCTGTCCTAATTGCAGTATTGCAAAGTCGGCACTTAACGGAATCAGTTATGAACTTATCTATGCCGAGAAAAATGCAAATTTATGTAAAAAATTCGGTGTGATGCAGGCACCTACTCTAATTACTATAAATGAAGGAATTATCAACAGATATAAAAATACTTCGGAAATTGTCGGATTTGCAAAGGGCTTGGTAAAAAGCATATAAAAGTTATACAATTACTATATACAAAAAAATCGCTCAGACCTTAAGGTTCGAGCGATTTTTGTTTTATGGAGTTTTACAGCTGTTTTTTATATTTAATCAATGGATTATGTATCTTAGTAAAAATACTAAGGTTAGAATATACATTAAAGGTGATACATCTTTTCCTTTTCCTGTAAACAGCTTTAAAAATGTGTATGTAATAATTCCTGTGGAGATACCTTCCGCTATACTGTAGAAAAACGGCATTGCAATTACGCAAATAAAAGCCGGAATTCCTTCTGTAAAATCATCAAAGTCAATTTTGCACACGGAAGTGAGCATATAAAATCCTACTATGATAAGAGCCGGAGCTGTGGCAAATCCGGGAATAGCTAAAAAGATAGGAGAAAATATTAAAGATAATAAAAATAAAACCGCCGTAGATAGAGCTGTCAGTCCCGTTCTTCCGCCGTCTGCAACACCTGCCGCACTTTCTACAAAGGTAGTTACAGTAGATGTACCCAATACGGAACCGACTGAAGTAGCTATGGCGTCTGACAGCAGTGCAGGTTTTATTTTTGGAAGTTTGCCGTCTTTATCCAGCATATCAGCTTTTGTAGATACACCTATAAGCGTTCCTATAGTATCGAATAAGTCTACAAATAAGAATGATATAAGTATACCCCAGAAAGAAAAGGTTGCTATATTTGAAAATTCCAATTTAAATGCTATCGGTTCAAGAGAGGGTATTGCAATACCGTTTGAAAAATCAGGAATTAACGAATAGAATTGATGTTCTACATCTACCTTGTAAATTCCGGTCAGTTCGCAGATTATGCCGAGAACATATGTAAATAAGATTCCGAGTAATATTCCGCCTTTAATCTTTTTTGCAACAATAATTCCTGTGAAAATGATTCCGAGTATTGCAAGGATTGCGGTAATTCCATAGGTGGAAAAAGGATAATTATCTTTATCAGACCAAGGTATCATACTGACCAATGTTGAAGCGTTCGGAACTACGATGTTTGCACCTTTTAGACCTATCAGTGCAATGAATAAACCTATGCCCACCGATACTGCTGCCTTTAAGGACATCGGAATTGAGTTGAATATAGCTTCTCTTACATTTGTCAAGGAGAGTATGATAAAGATTAAACCCTCGATAAATACCGCTGTTAAAGCCGTTTTCCAAGAATAGCCCTGTCCTAATACTACGGTAAAGGCAAAATATGCGTTCAGTCCCATTCCCGGAGCCAATGCAAATGGGAGATTTGCCGTAAATGCCATTAACAGTGTACCGATAGCTGATGCCACGGCGGTAGCGGTGAATAAAGCTCCTCTATCCATTCCGGTAGCACTGAGTATTGCAGGATTTACCGCCAGAATATATGCCATTGTCATAAATGTGGTGAAGCCTGCCAGCATTTCTCCTTTTACGGTTACCTTGTGTTCGCTTAGTTTAAACATCTTTTCAAAAAAATTGTTCATTTCAACCTCCTTAATTTTTAAATGTTTACAAAGCATTTAATATAAAATAGTACTTAGCTCATACACAGCTTTGCTTTTATCTGCCAAGTTCTCACATTATAGCACCTTTTTTTGAAAATTGCCATATGGCAGTTTTAGTGAATAATCAATAAAAACAGGGTTAATTTTTATGCTAAACATACAATAAGTATAATTTGTATTATTCTTTAACAATCTTCAGGATAGGTGTTTTGTATTAAAATACTTTAAAAATATCTCCAAATATGGTACAAT